>JAICZD010000048.1 GCA_025933855.1 Modestobacter sp.
CTCGGCACCGCGGGACTCGGCACCGCGGGACTCGGCACCGCGGGACTCGGCACCGCGGGACTCGGCACCGCGGGACTCGGCACCGCGGGACTCGGCACCGCCGGACTCGGCACCGCCGGCCTCGGCATCGCGGAGATCAGCACCGCGGGACTCGACTCGGCGGAACTCGGCAGGGCGGGCGACCCGGCGGCCCGGGACGCCGGGCCACGGCACGTCGTCCATCGGGCGGCGGGGCGCCTCGTCCAGCGGGCGGCGGGCCGCGGCCGGCCTGGCGTCCGCGGCGCCCGTGCCGGGCGCGGAGCGCCGGACCCGGAGGCGGTCGTCCGCCGGAAGGGCACCGGCCGCGGGCCGGCCGGTGCGGGGCCCGGCCACCTCGACCGCGGTCGCCCCGGTACCCGCCCATTCGGCGAGCAGCTCCGCCGCCGAACGACCGGTTCCCGCCCCGGACGGCGGAGTCGCGTGCCGGCCCCGGCGCGGTTCGGTGGAGTCCGTCACCGGACCTCCTCGCTGACGCGGGTCGCCCCCGTGCCCGGAGGCGGAACCTCGACGGGTGACCTCGTGGACCCGGTCACGGGCGCCTACCAGGATCGCGGGCTGCGTCGAGATAGCTCTGCAGGATGACCACGGCGGCCGCCTGGTCGATCACCGAGCGCTGCCGGCGACTGTCGATGCCGCCTGCTCGCAGGTGACTGGCTGCGGTCACGGTGGAGAGCCTTTCGTCGACGAGGTGCACCGGGACGTCCCCGATGCGGGTTGCCAGGGCCGAAGCGTATGTGCTGGCATCTCGTGCCGACACGCCCGACGCACCCGACAGGTGCCGGGGCAGGCCCACAACCACCCCGACCACCCCGTGTGTCACAACCAGCTCAGCCAGCCGGTCCAAGTCGCTCCGGTCCTTGGCCCGGCGGAGCGTTTCCAGCGGGCTGGCCAGCAGGCCGGTGGGGTCGGACAATGCCACGCCGACGCGCACGGTGCCCACGTCGACGCCCAGCCGCCGTCCGGGCCGGAAGGGCTCGGCGGCGCCTGCCGCGATGTCGGTCGCAGGACCGGGCGGGGCAGCGGCTCCGGGACCGGCCGGCGCGAAGACCCCGGGGCCGTCCGGCTCGTCGGCCCGGACGTCGGCCGGGATGCCGTCGCCGGAGCGGCGGCCCCGGGCCCGGCGGGACCGGCTGCGGTCCGCGCCGCCCGGCCGGGCGCTCATCCCCGGCTCACACCGTCGCGGCCGCGACGGCCTGCTCAGCGGCCACCAGCGCGCTGGGGATGCCCGCCGGGTCGGTGCCGCCGCCCTGCGCGACGTCCGGCTTGCCGCCGCCTCGCCCGCCCACCGGGGCGGCGGCCGCCTTGAGCAGGTCGTTGGCCGACAGCCCGCGCTGCTGGGCGGCGGGGTTGACCGTCGCGACCAGCGCCACCTTGCCGTCAGCCGCGGAGGCCAGCACGACCGCGGCGGGTTGCTCACCGAGCCGCCCGCGGACGTCCAGCGCCAGAGCGCGCAGATCGCCTCCGGTCAGCCCGGCCGGCGACGCGGTGACCAGCGCGACCCCGCCGACGGTCCGGCCCGAGCCCGCCAGCTCGCCGGCCGCGGCCAGCGTCTGCTTGCCGCGGAGCTCGGCCAGCTCCCGGTCGGCGTCCCGGAGCCTGCCCAGCATGCCGCTCACCCGCTCGACCAGGCCGTCCTGCGGGGTCTTGAGCAGGTCGGCCAGCTGGCGGACCAGGTCACGCTCGCGGGCCAGGTAGCGGAAGCCCTCCAGCCCGACGACGGCCTCGACGCGACGGGATCCGGAACCGACCGAGCTCTCGGCCGTCAGCGCGAGCGGGCCGATCTGCGCGCTGCCCCGCACGTGCGTGCCACCGCACAGCTCGCGGGACCACTCGCCACCGATCTCGACGACGCGGACCTGCTCGCCGTAGGTCTCGCCGAACAAGGCGATCGCGCCGAACTCGCGCGCCTCGGGCAAGGACATGTACAGGGCCCGCACCCGGTGGTCGGCGCGGACGGCGACGTTCGCGACGTCCTCGATGTCGGTGCGCTGCTGCGCCGTGAGCGCGCCCTGCCAGGCGAAGTCCAGCCGCAGGTAGCCCGGCCGGTTGTAGGACCCGGACTGCAGTGCCTGCGGGCCGAGGATCTGACGGAGCGCGGCGTGCACCACGTGGGTGCCCGAATGCGCCTGGCAGGCCGACAGCCGCCATTCGCGGTCGACCGCGGCGGTCAGCTCCGTGCCGGCCCGCAGCTCCCCCTCCAGCACGCGGACCTGATGGGCGACCAGGCCCTTCACCGGGCGCTGCACGTCGAGCACCTCGGCCCGCCCGCCGTCCCAGGTCAGCTCGCCGGCGTCGGCGACCTGCCCGCCGGACTCGGCGTAGAACGGCGTGCGGTCGAGCACCACCCGGGTCAGCTGCCCCGGCCCCACCACCGGCTCGCCGTCACCCTCGGCCTCGTCGACGACGCCGAGCACCCGGGAGTCGGTGCGCAGCGTGTCGTAGGCGCGCCAGTCGGTCGGGCCGAACTCCGACAGCAGCCGCCGGTAGGCCAGCACGTCGACCGCACCGGTGCGCTTGGCGCGCGCGTCGGCCCGGGCGCGCTCCCGCTGCTCGGTCATCAGCGCGCGGAAGCCGGCCTCGTCGACGGTGACACCCTGCTCGGCGGCCATCTCCAGGGTGACGTCGATGGGAAAACCGTAGGTGTCGTGCAGGGAGAACGCCTGCGCGCCGGACAGCGCCGGGGCGGCGCCGGGCTCACCGGCCGCCACGGCACCCTGCTCGGCCTTGGCCGAGGCGACGGCGGCGTCGAACAGCGCCGTGCCGGCGGTGAGCGTGCGCCGGAACGCCTCCTCCTCGGCGTAGGCGATGCCCGCGATGCGGGCGAAGTCGGTGGCGATCTCCGGGTAGCTGCCGCTCATCGCGTCCCGGGACACCGGCAGCAGCTCGGGCAGCGCGGCGTCCTCCACGCCGAGCAGCTTCATCGAGCGGACGGCGCGGCGCAGCAGCCGGCGCAGCACGTAGCCGCCGGCCTCGTTGGACGGCGTCACCCCGTCGCCGATGAGCATCAGCCCGCTGCGCACGTGGTCGGCGACCACCCGCAGCCGGACGTCGGCCTCGTGGTCGCGGCCGTAGGTGACCCCGGCGAGCTCCGCCGCGCGGCGGAGCACCGGGGCGACCTCGTCGATCTCGTACATGTTGTCGACGCCCTGCATCAGGTAGGCCACCCGCTCCAGGCCCATCCCGGTGTCGATGTTCTTCCTCGGCAGGTCACCCAGGATCGGGTAGTCCTTCCCCTCCCCGGGGCCCCGCTCGTACTGCATGAACACCAGGTTCCAGATCTCCAGGAACCGGTCGCCGCCCTCGTCGGCCACCGGGCCGCCCTCGGGGCCGAACTCCTTGCCGCGGTCGAAGAAGATCTCCGAGCACGGCCCGGCCGGCCCGGGAACACCGGTGTCCCAGTAGTTGGTGCTCTTGCCCAGTCGCTGGATGCGGTGCAGCGGCAGCCCGGCGATCCGGTGCCAGGCATCGGCGGCCTCGTCGTCGTCCAGGTAGACGGTGGCCCAGATCCGGTCGGGGTCGAAGCCCAGCCCGCCGTCGGCGACCGGCGTGGTGATCAGCTCCCAGGCGTACTGGATCGCCTCGGCCTTGAAGTAGTCGCCGAAGGAGAAGTTGCCGTTCATCTGGAAGAACGTGCCGTGCCGGGTGGTCTTGCCGACCTCTTCGATGTCGAGGGTGCGCACGCACTTCTGCACGCTCGTGGCACGGGGGTACGGCGCCGGCTCCCGACCGGTCAGGTACGGGATGAACGGCACCATCCCGGCGACGGTGAACAGCAGCGACGGGTCCGGCGATATCAGCGAGGCGCTGGGGACCACGGTGTGGCCGCGCTTCTCGAAGTGGTCCAGGAATCTGCGGCGGATCTCGGCGGTCTGCATCGGGCTCTGTCTCGGCTCCTGCGGTCGCTACGGGCGGTCGGATCCTCCGCAGCGAGGGGTGGGTGGTCGGCTCAGCTCTCGGCGGCGTGGGCGCCGCGGCGGGCGGGCAGGACGGCAGCGGGCCGGTCGGGCAGCGGAGCGTCCAGGCCGGTGCCGGCGCGCAGCTCCTCCTCGCGGGCCGAGGCCGCGGCCCGCACGTCGGCACCGAAGTCGCCGATCGCGTCGGCCAGGTCCCGCAGACCCTCGGCCAGCTGGGCGACGATCCCCTGCGGGGTCAGCTTCTCCGCGGCCCGGCTGAGCTTGCGGACGACGAGCGCCCCGATCGTGATGCCCATGGCCAGCCAGAACAGCCGGCGCATCAGGCGGCCCGCCGGGCGCTGCGCCGGGCGCGCCGCTCGGCCTTGGCGGCGGCGTTGGCGTCGGCGACCGCCTGGCCCTCGCGCTTCTTGCGGGCGGCGCTGCGCACGCCGTAGCTGAAGGCGGCGACCTTGATCAGCGGACTGCCCAGCGTGGCGGCCACCACCGAGCTCAGCGCGGCCACGTTGCTGGAGACGTTCGCCGCATTGCCGGTGATGTCGTCCACGCGCTCGAGGTTGGAGTTCACGTGCGTGACCGTGGTCGAGGCCTGCGACAGGATCGGCTGGGTCTGCTCCCGGACCTGGCGGATCGTCAGGGTGGTCTCGTCCAGGGTCCGCCCGAGCTTGAGCAGCGGAACGGCGAGCAGCACCACCAGTACCGCCACGGCGATGGCTGCGATCAGCCCGGCCCACTCTCCTGCGGACACGCGTGCACTCCTCGTGATCGGTCTCTCTCCCGGGCGGGGGCTCCGACCGGTGGGGCAACAGTAGCGGCGGGCACCGACGGTCGCGGCCGACGCTGCCGGACGGCGCCCGGATCGGTCAGCGGCGCCGGCGGACGATGGCCCGGAGCTTCAGCAGCCGGGCGGACAGCTGCGCCTCGACGCCGCGGTTGGTCGGCCGGTAGTAGTCGCGGCCGACCAGGGCGTCCGGCGGGTACTGCTGCGGCAGCACGCCGTCGGGATGGTCGTGCGGATAGGCGTAGGTCGCACCGTGGCCCAGCTTCTTCGCCCCGGCGTAGTGGGCGTCGCGCAGCCCCGGCGGAACCGGCCCGGCCAACCCGGCGTGCACGTCGGCGATGGCCTCGTTGATGCCGGTGTAGGCGGCGTTGGACTTCGGCGCCGTGGCCAGGTGGACGACCGCCTGGGCCAGCGGGATGCGCCCCTCGGGCATGCCGATGAACGCAACGGCGTCGGCGGCGGCGACCGCGGTGAGCAGCGCGGTCGGGTCGGCCATGCCGATGTCCTCGCTGGCGGAGATGACCAGCCGGCGGGCGATGAACCGCGGGTCCTCCCCCGCCTCGACCATCCGGGCCAGGTAGTGCAGCGCGGCGTCCACGTCGCTGCCCCGGATGGACTTGATCAGCGCGCTGGCCACGTCGTAGTGCTGGTCGCCCTGCCGGTCGTAGCGGACCGCGGCCTGGGCGACCGCCGTCTCCAGGGTGGCCAGGTCCAGCACGTCCGAGCCGGCGGCCCGGGCGGCCCCGGCCCCGGACTCCAGCGCGGTCAGCGCCTTGCGGGCGTCGCCGCCGGCCACCCGCAGCAGGTGCTCCTCGGCCTCCGCGGTGAGACTCACCGCGCCGTCCAGCCCGCGGTCGCTGACCAGCGCCCGGCGCAGCACGGCCCGGACGTCGTCGTCGCTCAGCGGCTGCAGCGCGAGCACCAGGGAGCGGGACAGCAGCGGGCCGACCACGGAGAAGAACGGGTTCTCCGTGGTGGCGGCGATGAGACTGACGATCCGGTCCTCCACCGCGGACAGCAGGGAGTCCTGCTGGGTCTTGGAGAACCGGTGCACCTCGTCGATGAACAGCACGGTGCGCCGTCCGGCCACGGTGAGCTCCCGCTTGGCGGCAGCGATCACCGCCCGGACCTCCTTGACCCCGGCGTCCAGCGCGGAGAGCTGCACGAACGAGCGCCGGGTGGCCAGCGAGATGACGTGCGCCAGCGTCGTCTTGCCGGTGCCGGGCGGGCCGTAGAGCACCAGCGACATCGGCTCGTCGGCCTCGACCAGCCGGCGCAGCGGGGCGCGCGGACCCAGCAGGTGCTGCTGGCCGACGACCTCGTCCAGCGACCGGGGGCGCATCCGCACCGCGAGGGGAGCACCCGGGTCGATCGACGGCGCCGGGCGGTCCTCGGCGAACAGCCCGTCGCCGAACAGCTCGGTGTCGCTCCCAGTCACGGTTGCGAAGCTACCCGCGGGGCACGACCGTTCCGACCCCGTCGCGTTCCAGGAGGCCCCCGTGCACCAGCGCACCATCGGCAACGACACCGTCGGCCGGATCGAGGTCGGCGCGGTCGGCCTCGGTGCCATGCCGCTGTCGTCGAAGGAGGACCGGCCCTCCCCCGACGACGCCGTCGCTGTCGTGCACGCCGCGCTGGACGCCGGGGTCACGCTGATCGACACCGCGGACGCCTACGCCCACGACGAGGCCGAGTTCGGGCACAACGAGTCGCTGGTCGCCCGCGCGCTGGCCGCCTACGGCGGGGACACCTCCGGCGTCCTCGTCGCCACCAAGGGCGGGCACACGCGGCGCGGCGCGGACTGGGAGCTCGACGGGACGGCGGGTTACCTGCGCCGCGCGTGCGAGGCGTCGCTGCACCGGCTCGGCGTCGAGGCGATCGGGCTCTACCAGTTCCACCGGCCCGACCCCGCGACGCCGTGGGAGGAGTCGATGGGCGCGCTGCGGTCGCTGCACGACGCCGGGCTGGTGCGCATGGTGGGCATCTCCAACGCCGACGTCGGCCAGATCGACGCGGCCCGCGCCATCGTCGGCGACGCCCTGGTCAGCGTGCAGAACGAGTTCTCCCCCCGGTTCCGCTCCTCGGCCGGCGAGCTGGCGCACTGCGCCCGGCACGGTTTGGCCTTCCTGCCCTGGAGCCCGTTCGGCGGGGTGTCGGCGGCCAAGTCGCTGGACGCCACCGCGACCGCGTTCACCGGTGTGGCCGAGGAGCTCGGCGTGTCGGTGTACCGGGTGACGGTGGCCTGGCACCTGGCGCAGGCCGACGTGGTGCTGCCCATCCCCGGCGCCTCGCGGCCGGAGTCGATCACCGACTCGGCCGCCGGGGCGGACCTCGGTCTCACCGCCGAGCAGCTGGCCCGGCTGGACGCCGCCTGACCGCCGGGACAGCCAGCCCCGCCACCGGCTTCCCTTCCCGATGATCATCGGCAGGTGGCTCCCGGCGGCGGCGTGTCATCCAGCCACCCGCCGATGATCAACCTGGAGCGCCGCCACCCGAACGGGCCAGATCCACAGCGGCGGGCTCCATCCACAGATTTCCGGACGGCGCTGACCGGCCACCCGTGCCCCCACACCGTTACCGCATGGCGCCACCCCAGCTCTTCACCACAGCGACGGCACGCTCGGCGGGGATCACCCGCGCGCAGCTCCGCGGACCCGGCTTCGTGCGCCTGGCACACGACCTGGTGGTCCGCCTGGACGACGCCATCGACGTGCGGGAGCGTCTCCAGCTGCTTGCCACGGCGCTGCCCGCGGATGCCGTGTACAGCCACGGGACGGCCGCGGCCCTCCTGGGCGCAGCGGTGGACGCGCCGGCCCGCATCCATGTCGCCCTCACGCCCCGGCGAGTGGTCCCACAGCGGGCCGAGCTCGTCGTACACCAGCGTGGACTGACCGCAGCGGATGTGGTCGTGCACCGTGGGCTCCGGGTGACGTCGGCAGCTCAGACCTACCTCGACCTCGCGTCGACCGTTACGGCGGCGGAACTGGTAGCGGTCGGGGACGCATTGATGCGGGTCGGACACCTGGATGGCGACGAGTTGGCCACGCGCCTGCAGCGGGCCGACCGGGTGCGTGGCGTGGTTCGCGCCCGGGCCTGCGCCCCCCGGCTCAACCCGCTCGCGCAGTCCCGGCCGGAGAGCCTGCTGCGCTACTGGTTGGCGGTGAGCGACCTGCCGGACCCCGAGCCTCAGGTGGCGGTGTGCGACCGGTGGGGCCGCACCGTCGCGCACGGTGACCTCGGTTACCGTCGCTGGAAGGTGCTGCTCGAGTACGACGGCACGCAGCACGCCAGCGGTGACCAGTTCGATCGCGACGTCGACCGCTACTCGCTCATGGCGGCCGGCGGCTGGCTCGTGCTGCGCTTCGCGCGGCGGCACCTGGGCGGCCCAGGGCCCGTGGTGAGCCGCACGCGGGCCGCGCTGCTCAGCCGGGGATGGCGCCCTGGTCTGGGTTGATCATCGCCGGGTGGCTGCCCGACCCGCGGACACCGGCAGCCAGTCGCCGATGATCACCCGGTGCAGGAGGCGGGGGCAAGCGGGTCAGGTGGCGGGGTCGGGGGGCCCGGGGGCGCCTGGCTCGCCGGGCAGTGGCTTCTCCTCGGGGACGACGTCGATCCCGGCCTCCAGGCGCTGGGCCTCGGAGATAGGCGTGGGTGCACCGGTCAGCGGGTCGTAGCCGGCCCCGGTCTTGGGGAAGGCGATGACCTCGCGGATCGATTCCACCCCGGCCAGCAGCGCGGTCAGCCGGTCCCAGCCGAGCGCGGCACCGGCGTGCGGCGGCGGACCGTAGGCGAACGCCTCCAGGAAGAAGCCGAACCGCTCCCGGGCCTCCTCGACGGACATGCCGAGGGTCTGGAACACCCGCTCCTGCAGGGCCGCGTCGTGGATGCGGACCGACCCGCTCATGCACTCGTTGCCGTTGATGACCAGGTCGTAGGCGTCGGACAGCGCCGCGCCCTTGTCCTCGGCGAACCGCTCCCGCCACTCCGGGGTCGGCGAGGTGAAGGGGTGGTGCATGAACGTCCAGTCGCCGGTCTCGGTCTCCTCGAACATCGGGAAGTCGACGACGAACAGGAACGACCACGTTCCGGGTGCGACCAGGTCCAGCCGCTTGGCGATCTCGTTGCGGGCCGCGCCGAGCAGCTCCTGCGCCGGCCGCCGGGGGCCGGCCGCGAAGAACACGCAGTCACCCGGCGCCGCCCCGACGGCCGCGACGAGCCCAACCCGCTCGCTCTCGGAGATGTTCTTGGCCACCGGCCCGCCCAGGGTGCCGTCCTCCCCGACGGTCACGTAGGCCAGCCCCCGGTGGCCCCGGGAACGGGCCCAGTCCTGCCACGCGTCGAACGCCCGCCGCGGCTGCGAGCCACCGCCGGGCATCACGATCGCGCCGACGTAGGGCGACTGGAACACCCGGAACGGCGTCTCGGCGAAGTACCCGGTCAACTCGGTCAGCTCGATGCCGAACCGCAGGTCGGGCTTGTCCGAGCCGAAGCGGTCCATCGCCTCTCGGTAGGTCATCCGCGGAATCTCGGGCACGTCGTAGGAGGCCAGCTCCCGCCACAGCTGGCGGACGACGTCCTCGGCGACGGCCAGGACGTCGTCCCGGTCGACGAAGCTCATCTCGAAGTCCAGCTGGGTGAACTCCGGCTGCCGGTCGGCGCGGAAGTCCTCGTCCCGGAAGCAGCGGGCGATCTGGTAGTAGCGCTCCAGGCCACCGATCATCAGCAGCTGCTTGAACAGCTGCGGCGACTGCGGCAGCGCGTACCAGTGGCCCGGCTGGAGCCGGACCGGGACGACGAAGTCCCGCGCCCCCTCCGGCGTGGACCGGGTCAGGTTCGGGGTCTCCACCTCGACGAACCCGTGCCCGGCCATCACCCCGCGGGCGATCCGGTTGATCTCCGACCTCAGCCGCAGCACCGACGCCGGGCCCTGCCGGCGCAGGTCCAGGTAGCGGTACTTGTAGCGGACGTCGTCCCCGGCGGCCTGGGCCGTCTCGATCGGGAACGGCAGCGGCGCGGACGACGAGAGCACCTGCAACGTGGCGGCGACGACCTCGATCTCCCCGGTCGGCAGCTCCGGGTTCTCGTTGCCCGCCGGACGGCGCTGCACCTCGCCGGTCACGAGCACGCAGTACTCGTTGCGCAATGCGTGCGCCTCCTCCTCGCGGACCACCACCTGTGCGTAGCCGGAGGCGTCGCGGAGGTCGAGGAAGACGACCCCGCCGTGGTCACGGCGGCGGGCGACCCAGCCGGCGAGAGTGACCGTGGAACCGGCGTCGGCCGCGCGGAGCGTGCCGGCGTCGTGGGTGCGAAGCACAGAAGAGCCTTTCGGGTGGTGGCGGTCTACCAGCGGTCGTGCACGGAGGCGCGGATGCGCTCGTCGTACACGCGCTCGAGGTCGGCGAGCTGGCTGGCGGTCAGGGACGGCAGCGCCGCGGCGGCCACGTTGTCCATCGCCTGCGCGACGTTGCGGGCGCCGGGGATGACGCTGGTGACCCCGGGCTGGTCGATCACCCAGCGCAGCGCGAAGGTGGCCGTGGTGACGTCGGGACCGGCGATCTCGGCGACCTCGCGGGCGGCGGCGACGCCGACCTCGAAGGGCACGCCGGCGAAGGTCTCGCCCACGTCGAAGGCCTCGCCGTTGCGGTTGAAGTTCCGGTGGTCGTCGGGCGCGAACGTCGTCGACTCGTCGTACTTGCCGGTGAGCAGGCCGCTGGCCAGCGGCACCCGCGCGAGGATGCCGACCTCGGCGCGCCGCGCGGCCGGCAGCAACGTCTCCAGCGGCTTGCGGCGGAAGATGTTGAGGATGACCTGGATGGACTGCACGCCGGGGTGCTGCAGCGCCGTCAGCCCCTCCGCGACGGTCTCCACCGAGACGCCGTAGGCGGCGATCGCCTCCTCCTCGACGAGCGCGTCGAGGGTGTCGTACACCCGCTCGTCGGAGTACACGGTGGGCGGGGGGCAGTGCAGCTGGACCAGGTCCAGCGTGGGCACGCCGAGGTTCCGGCGGGACCGGTCGATCCAGTTCCGCAGCGCCTCGGGCGTGAAGGAGGAGGCCTCGAACGGGTCGGCGCGCCTTCCGACCTTGGTGGCCACGAAGGGGCGCTCCCCGCGGGCGGCCAGCGCCCGGCGGATCCGCTCCTCGGACCGGCCGTCGCCGTAGACGTCGGCGGTGTCCAGCAGGGTCACCCCGGCGTCCAGCGCGGCGTCCAGGACGGCGGCGGCGTCGTCCTCGGACACCTCGCCCCAGTCACCGCCCAGCTGCCAGGTGCCCAGGCCGACGACGGACACGTCGGCGCCGGTGCGGCCCAGCGGCCGGGTCTCCAGCGTGGTGCTCGAGTTGACGCCATGGCTCATGGTCACGCGCTCACCGTCGCACGCACGGTCTCGAACAGCTCGCCCAGGGGGACGGCGGTCTGCTCGCCGCTGCGCAGGTCCTTGAGCTGGGCGACCCCCGCCGCCAGGTCCCGCTCGCCGAGGACGACGGCGTGCGAGGCGCCGGACCGGTCGGCGGCCTTCATCGCACCCTTGAGCCCTCGGTCGCCGTACACCGTGTCCGCAGCGACCCCGGCTCCGCGCAGCTGACCGACCAGCCGGACGGCGACCCGCTTGGCCTCGGACCCCATCGGGACGACGAAGGCCTGCACCCCGGCCGCGGCGGCGACGTCGAGCCCCTCGGCCTGGACGGCGAGCAGCGTCCGGTCCACCCCCATCGCGTACCCGATGCCGGAGACGTCCGGGCCGCCGAGCGCTGCGGACAGCCCGTCGTACCGGCCGCCACCCCCGATCGCGGACTGCGCGCCCAGGCCGGAGTGCACGAACTCGAAGGTCGTCTTGGTGTAGTAGTCCAGCCCGCGCACCAGCCGGGGCGCCTCGGTCCACGGCACGCCCAGGTCGGTGAGGTACTGGCGGACGGCGTCGTAGTGCGCCCGGGTGGAGTCCGACAGGTGGTCGACCATCAGCGGGGCGTCGTCCAGCTGGGCCTGCACCTCAGGTCGCTTGTCGTCGAGCACCCGCAGCGGGTTGATCTCCGCGCGGCGGCGGGTCTCCTCGTCCAGGTCCAGCTTCGCCAGGTACGCCACCAGCAGCTCGCGGTACTGCGGCCGGCATGTCGCGTCGCCGAGCGAGGTGAGCAGCAGCTCGAAGTCGGTGAGCCCCAGGTCGGTGAACCCCTGCATCCCCAGCGCCACCAGCTCGGCGTCCAGCGCGGGGTCGTCGACGCCGAGCGCCTCGCAGTCGACCTGGGCGAAGTGCCGGTAGCGGCCGGCCTGCGGCCGCTCGTAGCGGAACGCCGAGCCGACGGTCCACAGCTTCACCGGCAGCGCTCCGCTGTAGAGCCGGTGCTCGATGAACGCCCGCATCAGCCCCGCGGTGAGCTCCGGGCGCAGGGTCAGCGACCGGCCGCCCCGGTCGGTGAACGTGTACATCTCCTTGGAGACGACGTCGGTGGACTCCCCCACCCCGCGGGCGAACACGGCGGTGTCCTCGAAGACCGGGGTCTCCACGTAGCCGTAGCCGGCCCGCCGGAGCGGCGCGGTCAGCCCGTCGCGGACGGCGAGGAACTGCGCCGAGGCCGGCGGCAGGATGTCGAAGGTGCCCTTCGGTGCTGCAAGATCACTCACAGCGTCATTCCTCGCTTCGCTCGCGGGTTCGTTCCGCTCCTCGCTCGCCGGCGCTCGCTGCGATGCTCGCTCACAGGCCCCGGCCCTTCGGCGCGCCGGCGGCCTCGGCCAGGTAGGGGTTGGTCGCCCGCTCGCGGCCGATCGTGGTCGCCGGCCCATGGCCGGGCAGCACCACGGTCGCGTCGTCCAGCGGCAGGACGACGTCGCGCAGCGAGGCGAGCATCGACTCCCACGACCCGCCGGGCAGGTCGACCCGGCCCACCGACCCGGCGAACAGCACGTCACCGGCGAGCAGCCCGGGCGCGTCGCCGGTGTCGAGGGAGAAGACGACCGAGCCCTGGGTGTGACCCGGAGCGTGCCGGACGGTCAGCTCGACCCCGGCCAGGGAGAGCCTGGCCCCGTCGTCGAGGGGCAGCACGTCGGCCGGGTCGGGCAGCGTGACCTGGCCGACCAGCGGCGCCAGCGCGGGACCGTGCCAGCGCATCGGGTCCGCCAGCATGCCGAGGTCCGCGGGGTGCAGGTAGGCGGGGATGTCGTAGCCGTCACAGACAGGCAGGACGGAGAAGGTGTGGTCCAGGTGCCCGTGGGTGAGGACGACGGCGACCGGCTTGAGTCCGTCGCCGGCCAGCATCCGGGCCAGCGGTTCCACGGCTTCCATGCCGGGGTCGACGACGACGCACTCGGCCCGGGGCCCGGTGGCGACGGCGTAGCAGTTGGTGCCGAACGCGCCGGCGGGGAACGAGCGGATGAGCACCCGTGCAGGTTACGCGGGGGGCGCGGCGGGCCCGGCCGGTGCGGGCGGACTGCCAGGGAGCCCTCAGCCCGCCCACCTAGACTTCGGCCTCGACCCGCGGGGGGCCTCCGGCCGGATCCGGCTGCCTCCCGCCTGCCGGACGCCGAGGAGCCCGAGAAGAGTGCCGACCAACAAGCAGCGCCGCGAGGCCGCGCAGCGACGCCTGCAGCGCCAGCTCGAACGGCGTGAGGAGCTGGCCCGCAAGCGCCGGCGCAACCTGCTGGTCACGGTCGCGGTGATCGCCGTCCTGGTCGTCGTGGGTGCCGCGGTGCTGATCAGCGGGGTGCTGGGAGCGAACGACACGACCACGCCGGCGGCCGCCGGCACGGTGTCCTGCGACTACCAGCCCGACACGTCGGGCAACCCGAACCTCAAGGACGTCGGCACCCCGCCCACCCCGGGGGCCACGCCGAACACGGGCACCGACACGCTGCTGATGAGCACCGGGCAGGGCGACCTGACGCTGACCCTCGACCGGGCCAAGGCTCCGTGCGCCGCCGCGAGCTTCACCTACCTCGCCCGGCAGGGCTTCTTCGACGGCAGCCCCTGCCACCGCGAGGTCAACCAGCCGAACTTCGGCGTGCTGCAGTGCGGCGACCCGTCCGGCACCGGGCAGGGTGGCCCGACCTACACGTTCGGCGAAGAGGTCACCCCCGGCACGACCTACCCGCGCGGCACCATCGCGATGGCCAAGACCAGCGCGCCCAACAGCACGGGCAGCCAGTTCTTCCTCTGCTTCACCGACACCGACCTGCCGGCGCAGTACACCGTCGTGGGGACCGTCGACCAGGCCGGCCTGGCCGTGCTCGACCAGATCGCCGGCGCCGGCAACAACGGGGCGAACGGCAACGGCGACGGCGCCCCGAACGTCCCCGTGACGATCACCAAGATGACCGTCGTCCAGTAAGCCTCGGACCCCCGACCACGTTGATCATCGGCGTCTGGCTGCGCGACACGCCGGTAGCCGCAGCCACTGGCCGATGATCAATTCCTGGCGGCGACAGGAGGGTGCTCAGGCCGTGACGCGCTCGACGTCGAACACGCCGTCCACGTTGCGCACCGTCTGCAGCACCGCGCCGAGGTGCGCCGGGTCGGCGAGCTCGAAGGTGAACCGGCTGATCGCCACCCGGTCACGGCTGGTCTGCACCGACGCGGACAGGATGTTGACCCGTTCGTCGGCCAGCGCCCGGGTGACGTCGGAGAGCAGCCGGTGCCGGTCCAGCGCCTCCACCTGGATGGCCACCAGGAAGACCGCCCCGGGCTGCGACGCCCAGTCGACCTCGACCAGCCGCTCGGGCTTGCGCTGCAGGTCCGCGGCGTTGGTGCAGTCGGTGCGGTGCACGCTGACCCCACCGCCGCGGGTGACGAAGCCGAGGATGTCGTCCCCGGGGACCGGCGTGCAGCACTTGGCTAGCTTGGCCCACACGTCGGCCATGCCGTGCACGACGACGCCGGGGTCACCGCCCGCGGTGCGGGCCACCGTGCGCTTGGTCGGGATCGCGGTCTCGGCGATGTCCTCGGTGGCCCCCTCGGACCCACCGAGCGCGATGAGCAGCTTCTCCACCACGGACGCGGCGGAGACCTGGTGCTCCCCCACGGCCGCGTACAGCGCGCTGACGTCGGCATAGTGGAGGTCCGCGGCCAGGGTGGTCAGCGCCTCGCCGCCGAGCAGCCGCTGCAGCGGCAGGCCGGCCTTGCGCATCGCCTTGGTCAGCGCGTCCTTGCCGGCCTCGACGGCGTCCTCACGGCGCTCCTTGGTGAACCACTGCCGGATCTTGGTGCGCGCCCGGGACGAGCCCACGAACGACAGCCAGTCCTTCGACGGGCCGGCGGTGGGCGAGCGGGAGGTGAAGACCTCCACGACGTCCCCGTTGGACAGCTTGCTCTCCAGCGAGACGAGGCTGCCGTTGACCCGGGCGCCGATGCAACGGTGCCCGACCTCGGTGTGCACCGCGTAGGCGAAGTCCACCGGCGTCGAGCTGCCCGGCAGGCTGATCACGTCGCCCTTGGGCGTGAAGACGAAGACCTCCCGCGGGCCGAGGTCGTACCGCAGGCTCTCCAGGAACTCACCGGGCTC
>JAICZD010000087.1 GCA_025933855.1 Modestobacter sp.
GGAGCTCGTGGTCGAGCCGGAGCTGGCCGCCCTCGGCCTGCCCACCGACGGCTACCGGCTGCTGGTGAACCCGACCGGCAAGTTCGTCATCGGCGGCCCCATGGGCGACGCGGGGCTGACCGGCCGCAAGATCATCGTCGACACCTACGGTGGCATGGCCCGCCACGGCGGCGGCGCCTTCTCGGGCAAGGACCCGTCGAAGGTCGACCGCTCCGGTGCCTACGCGATGCGCTGGGTGGCCAAGAACGTGGTGGCCGCGGGGCTCGCCCGCCGCTGCGAGGTCCAGGTCGCCTACGCCATCGGCGCCGCCCACCCGGTGGGCCTGTTCGTGGAGACCTTCGGCACCAACACGGTGCCCGAGGAGGCGCTGGAGAAGGCGATCAGCGCGGTGTTCGACCTGCGCCCGGGCGCCATCGTGCGCGACCTGGACCTGCTGCGGCCCATCTACGCCCCGACGGCGGCCTACGGCCACTTCGGCCGCACCGACCTCGACCTCCCCTGGGAGCGGCTGGACCGGGTGGAGGCGCTGCGCTCGGCCGTGGGCGTCTTGAAGTAAAGACCCCCTCGCCCCCCGCGGGCGTGAGTTCCCGCCCGGACCCGTGGCTTGGCCGCGGGGTTGTCGTACCCGGCGGGGAGACTGGCCCGGTGCTGGTGGCCCGGGTCGTCGTCGACGTGCCACTGGCCCATCTCGACCGGCCATTCGACTACGCCGTTCCCGACGAGCTCGCCGACGAGGTCCGCCCGGGCTGCCGGGTGCGGGTCCGTTTCGCCGGCAAGCTCGTCGACGGGTTCGTGCTCGAGCTCGGCGACACCACCGAGCACACCGGCCGGCTCGCGCCGCTGGCGAAGGTGGTCTCCGGGGAGCCCGTGCTCACTCCCGAGGTGGTGGCCCTGGCCCGGTCGGTGGCCGACCGCTACGCCGGTTCGCTGACCGACGTCCTGCGGCTGGCGGTCCCGCCCCGCCGCGCGGCGTCGGAGAAGCGGCCCCCCGGTCGCCGTCCGGAGCCGCCGGCGCCTCCGGACCCGGCCGGCTTCGCCCGCTACCCGACCGGGGCCGCGTTGCTTGCCGCGGTCGCCGAGGGCCGCCCCGCCCGCGCGGTCTGGACGGCGCTGCCCGGGGAGGACTGGCCCGCCCGGCTCGCCGAGCTGGCCCAGGCGGCACTCTCCGGCGGCCGCGGAGCGCTGCTGGTGGTCCCCGACGGCAAGGACCTCGACCGGCTCGCCGCCGCCGCGCAGGCCCGGCTGCCCGCCGGAGCGGTCGCGGTGCTGCGCGCGGACGCGGCCCCCGACGCCCGGTACAGCCGGTTCCTGGCCGCCGCCCGGGGCTCGGCCCAGGTCGTGGTGGGCACCCGGGGCGCGGTGTTCGCCCCCGTCGCCGACCTGGGCCTGGTGGTGGTCTGGGACGACGGCGACGATCTGCACGCCGAACCGCGGGCCCCCTATCCGCACGCCCGCGACGTGCTGGTGCACCGGGCCCACCTGTCCTCCTGCGCGGCGGTGGTGGCCGGCACCGCCCGCACCGCCGAAGCCGCGCTGCTGGTCGAGTCCGGCTGGGCGCACGAGCTGGTCGCCGACCGGGCCACGCTGCGCGCCGCCGCGCCGCGGGTCCAGGCGGTCGGGGACGACGTCGAGCTGGCCCGCGACCCGGCCGCCCGCAGCGCCCGGCTGCCGAGCCTGGCCCTTCGGGTGGCCCGCGAGGCGCTGGGCGCCGGCGCTCCGGTGCTGGTGCAGGTACCCCGCTCCGGATACGCCCCGGGGCTGTCCTGCGAGACCTGCCGGGCGCCGGCCCGCTGCACCCACTGCGCCGGCCCGCTGGGAGTCGCCGCGGCACCCGGCGCCGGTGGGTCCCGGTTGGCGGCCTGCCGGTGGTGCGCCCGGCCGGCGGCGTCCTTCCGCTGCCCGCACTGCTCGGGCACCCGGCTGCGGGCCTCGGTGATCGGGTCGGCGCGCACCGCCGAGGAGCTGGGCCGGGCGTTCCCGGGCGCCGTCGTCCGGGTGTCCGGGCGGAGCGCGGGCGTGCTGGCCACGGTGCCGGGCGGGCCGGCGCTGGTGGTGGCCACGCCCGGCGCCGAGCCGGTGGCCGAGGGCGGGTACGGGGCGGCCCTGCTGCTCGACGCCTGGGCGCTGCTCGGGCGCGCCGATCTGCGGGCCGGGGAGGAGACGCTGCGCCGGTGGCTCAACGCCGCGACGCTGGTGCGCCCGGACGGCCAGGTGGTGGTGGCCGCCGACGCCGGGCACCCGGTGGTGCAGGCGCTGGTGCGCTGGGACCCGGCCGGGCTGGCCGCCCGTGAACTGGCCGACCGCCGCGAGCTGGGCTTTCCGCCGGCCACCCGGATCGCCGCGCTGTCGGCCTCCCCGGCGGCCCTCGCCGAATTCCTGGCGGCGCTGCGGCTGCCCGACGGTGCCGACGTCCTCGGGCCGGTGCCGGAGCCGTACCGGCCAGGGGCGGCTGCGCCCGAGGGCGAGCGGGAGCGGTACCTGGTGCGGGTGCCGCGCAGCGACGGGGTGGGGCTGGCCCGTGCGCTGCACGAGGTGCAGGGGGTGCGCAGCGCCCGGAAGGCCGCGGAGTACGTCCGGGTCCAGCTCGACCCGCTCGAACTCGCCTGAGCCGGCCACGCTCCACGCTCAGCCCCGCTGATCCCGGCGATCATGGCGCCGCGACCACCCCAGCAGGCCGGGGGGCGGTTCCGGCGCCATGATCGTCCGGGGGGAAGGGCGCGCACCGATGGGCCACCTAGACTCGGGCCCGTGAGCGTGACTCCGATCCGGATCATGGGTGACCCGGTGCTGCGCACCCTGGCCGCCCCCGTCACCGACTTCGACGCCGAGCTGCGGCAGTTGGTGGCCGACCTGACCGACACGATGCACGCCGCCGGCGGAGCGGGGATCGCCGCGCCGCAGATCGGCGTGGGCCTGCGGGTGTTCACCTGGTACGTCGACGGTGAGCTCGGCCACCTGGTCAACCCCGACGTGACGCCGGTGGGCGAGGAGACCGAGGAGGACGCCGAGGGCTGCCTGTCCATCCCCGGCTTCCGTTTCGACTGCCGCCGCCACCTGTACGTGGCCGCTACCGGCTGGAACATGTACGGCGAGCCGATCCGGGTCGAGGGCTCGCACAAGCTGGCCCGTGCCATCCAGCACGAGACCGACCACCTCGACGGGGTGCTGTTCGTCGACCGGCTGGACGTGCAGGCACGCGAGGCGGCCCTGACCGTGCTGAAGGACGCCGCCTGGCAGGGCGAGCAGTCCTACCTGCCCAACGGCGAGCCGGTGTTCCCGCCGATCGTGAAGGTGAGCCCCCACTGAGGCTCCTGTTCGCCGGGACGCCCGCACCGGCCGTGGTGGCGCTCGAGGCGTTGCTGGGTTCCCACCACGAGGTCGTCGCCGTCCTCACCCGGCCCGACGCCCGGTCCGGCCGCGGCCGGCGGACCAACCGCTCGCCAGTCGCGGAGTGCGCCGACGCCGCCGGCATCCCGGTGCTCCAACCGCGCTCGCCGCGGGAGCCGGAGTTCCTCGACCAGCTGGCCGCCCTGGCCGTCGACTGCGCGCCGGTGGTCGCCTATGGTGCGCTGGTTCCGCCGGTCGCGTTGCAGCTCCCCGCGCACGGCTGGGTCAACCTGCACTTCTCGCTGCTGCCGGCCTGGCGCGGCGCCGCTCCGGTGCAGCACGCGATCATGGCCGGCGACGAGGTCACCGGAGCGGCCACCTTCCAGCTGGAGGCCGGCCTGGACACCGGCCCGGTGTTCGGTGTGGTGACCGAGCCCATCGGATCGCGCGACACCGCCGGGGACCTGCTGGACCGGCTGGCGGTCAGCGGCGCCCGGCTGCTGCTGGCCACGCTGGACGGCATCGCCGCCGGCACCCTGGTCCCACAGCCGCAGCCGGCCGAGGGGGTCAGCCTGGCGCCGCGGATCGAGAGCGCCGACGCCCGGGTGGACTGGTCGCTGCCCGCGCACGTGGTGGACCGGCGGGTCCGCGGGGTCACCCCCGCGCCCGGCGCGTGGACGACGTGGCGCGGCGACCGGCTCCGGGTGGGTCCGGTCGAGCCGCGCCAGGACGCCCCGGAGCTCGCCCCCGGTGAGCTCTCGGTCGGCCCCGGCGGTGTGCTGGCGGGCACCGGCCGGGGCGCCGTCCGGCTCGGGCAGGTCCAGCCGGCCGGGCGGACCATGGTCGCCGCGGCCGACTGGGCGCGCGGCGCCCGGCCCGCAGCGGGTGAGCGGCTGGGGGCATGAGCCAGCCGCCGCGTGGGCCCCGGTCCGGCCGACCACGTGCCGGCCGCCCGCGCCCGGCCACCCATCGCCCGCCGGAACGGCGGCACCGCCCGGTGCTCGACGGCGCCCGGCTGACCGCCTACGACGTCCTGGACGGCGTCACGAGCCGAGCCGCCTACGCCAACCTGCTGCTGCCGCAGCTGCTGCGCGAACGGCAGCTGGAACCGCGGGACGCCGCCTTCACCACCCAGCTCGCCTACGGCACCCTCCGGGCGACCGGCACGCTGGACGCCGTGCTGGCCACCCTGGTGTCCCGGCCGCTGGCCGAGCTCGACCCCCGGGTGCTGGACCTGCTCCGGCTGGGTACCTACCAGCTGATCGACCTGCGGGTGCCGGCCCATGCGGCGGTGGACACCACCGTGGCGCTCACCCGGGCGATCGTCGGCACCGGCGCCTCCGGCCTGGTGAACGCGGTGCTGCGCAAGGTCGGCGCCGGTGGCGACCGGGCCGCGTGGGTCGCGGCGCTGGCGCCCGCAGACGAGACCGACCGGCTTTCGCTGACCACCGACCACCCGCGGTGGGTCGTCGAGGCGTGGCGGGAGGCGCTGGACGGCGAGGACGAGCTCGAGCGCGCCCTGCTGGCCGACGACGCCGCCCCCGAGGTGCACCTCGTGGCCCGCCGGATCGACCGCGCGGAGCTGGCCGCTCAGGCCGGCGGCGACCCGGGCCCCTGGTCGCCGTACGCGGTCCGGTTGCACGGCGGCGATCCGGGCAGGCTGGCAGCGGTGCGGTCGGGTGCGGCCGGCGTGCAGGACGAGGGCAGCCAGCTGGCCGCGCTGGCGCTGGCCCGGGCGCCGCTGGAGGGCGGGGACACCCGCTGGCTGGACATGTGCGCGGGCCCGGGCGGAAAGGCGGCGCTGCTGGCCGCCGTCCGCCCGGCCGGCGTCCACCTGACGGCGGCCGACCGTGCCGAGCACCGGGCCGAGCTGGTCCGCAGCGCGCTGGCCGGAGAGGACGACGTCGACGTCCGGGTCACCGACGGCACCGCGCCGGACTGGCCGGAGGAGTCTTTCGACCGGGTGCTGCTGGACGCACCGTGCACCGGGCTGGGCGCGCTGCGCCGGCGGCCGGAGGTGCGCTGGCGGCGGACGGCGGAGGACGTCGCTCCGCTGGCCGAGCTGCAACGCCGGCTGCTGGACAGCGCGCTGGTTGCCGTGCGTCCCGGCGGGGTGGTCGCCTACGTGACCTGCTCGCCGCACTCGGCCGAGACCGTGCAGGTGGTCGCGGCGGCCGCCGGCCGGAGGGACGTCGAGGTGCTGCCGGTCGCGCCGTTGTTCCCCGAAGTGCCTGGGCTGGCTCGAGGCGAGTACGGGCAGCTGTGGCCGCACCGGCACGGCACCGACGCGATGTTCATGGCGCTGCTCCGCCGGATCGGTTGATCCTGTCGGCGGAGCGCGGACCCCGGGCCGGCTCGTGAAGATCTGCGGGAAATCCCTGCTCGAGGTCCGATTCCGGGTCAGAACTGTCAGACCCCCTGGCTAGTTTCGGGTCATGGAGCTGGCGGGCGAGTGGGGTCTGGCGTTGAGCCTGGAGCCGCGCGTGCCCGAGCCCCCCGAGCCCCCACCGCCGGCGGGGGTGAGCCGGCGGCGCACCCGGTTGACCGAGATCCTGAGGCCCGGCGGGTTCGACGACGCCCGGTGCGCCACCGAACTGGTGGCACTGGCGGATCTGCGCGCCCAGCTGGATGCCTATCAGCTCGCGGTGGTGAAGCGGCTGGCCGAACTGCGCCCGGACCTGTGGGACCTGACCCCGGACGATCCCGGCGGCCGGGTGGAGGGCTGGGTGCCGGCCCGGACGTTCGCCGGGGTGACCGAGTTCTTCGCCGACGAGCTGGCGCTGATCCTCAACTGCACCCGGACCCGGGCGCACAACCTGGCCAACTGCGCGCTGGTGCTCCTGGAGCAGCTGCCGGCCACCTGGGAGGCGCTGGCCGACGGGCGGATCGACCTGACCCGGGCCGCGGCGCTGGTGAAGGTGCTCGGCTGGCAGCACGAGCACGTCGACCCCGCCGTCGTCGCCGCGGTGGAGCGGGAGGCGCTGGGCTGGGCGATCGCCGGAGAGACTCCGCACAAGCTCGGTGAGCGCACCGCCGCAGCCTTGATCGCGCTGGACGCCGCGGCCGCCGACCGGCGGCGCAAGCAGGCGACGCGGAACTCCGACGTCACCGTCCGAGGCGGCCGGGACGGCATGTCCGAACTGGTCATCGACCTGCCCGGCCCGGTGGCGGCGGCTTGCTGGACCAGCTGCGACACCTACGCCCGGATGTGGAAGGCCGACGGCGATCCCCGCCCGATCGGCCAGCTGCGGGCATTGGTGGCCGCCGATCTGATCCTGCGTCCCTGGGACACCAGCCGGCCCCCGGTCACCGCACACCTCACCGTGCTTGCCCCCCTCTCCGCCCTGGGGGAGGCGCAGACGGCCGCCGGTCCGGGCGCCCCTGCCGCGGGTGCCGACGATCGGGTCGAGGAGTGTGGCACCGTCGACGGGCGGCCCATCACCGCCGCCCAGCTGCGGGAACTGCTCAGCCAGGTCGACGCGCTGTGCCCCGGCGGCCTGCAGGCACCGACCGGCGGCAGCCTGCACCTGGCCCTGGTCGATCCGGGCACCGGGCAGCTGCGGGCCACTCTCACCAGCCCCGAACTGGAACGCCTCACCCGCCGTGGCTGTCCCACCCACCCGAGCAGCGCTGCGGCCGGGGACTGTGGCTGCCCGGTGCTGGATCGGCCCCCGAAGGTCGACCGTTACACCCCCACACCGGCCCAGCGCCGCTGGGTGCGGACCCGCGACCGCGGCTGTCGGTACCCCGGTTGCCGAAGGCCCGCCGCCTGGGCAGACCTCGACCACGTGGTCGCCCACGCCGACGGCGGGGAGACCGACTGCGCCAACTTGTGCTGTTGCTGTAGACGCCACCACCGGATCAAGACGCACGCCCCGGGCTGGCGCTACACCATGACGAGCGACGGCATCCTCACCGTCACCACCCCGTCGGGCGTCACTCGCAGCACCCGGCCACCCGGCATGGGTCACGGCATCCCCGACGACGACCTCCTCGTTCCCCTCGGCGGGCCACCACCCGACGACCTCACCCCGCCACGCCCGGCGGCGGACGACGACCCACCACCCTTTTGAGTGCCGGGAGTGGTGACGGCCGGGGTCCGGCCCGAGTCGCCGCCGCATCCTGAACCGGCGATGCCAAGTCGTCGCCGCCGTGGTCAGGACCGGGCGCCGACGGTCCAAGACGACCGATGCCGGCGGGGGTGGGCCACGGGTGATGTCTTGCACCACCGAGGCGCCGGGCATACGATCCCACTATTCCGACCGGATAAGTGAGGTTTCGATGAACTGGTTCATCGCCGTTCCTGCTGGATGGGCCGTCGTGGCACTCGTCGTGGGCCTGCTCGTCGGCAACGGGATCCGGATCGAATGCGGCCTCGAGCCGGACGTGCCGGTCGGCCTGAACACGGTCGGCATGAAGACGGTCGGCCCGGACGTGCCGGTCGGCACGGACACGGTCGGCATGAAGACGGTCGGCATGGACACGGTCGGCACGGGGCAGGTCGGCGCGGACCAGGTCTCTGCGGATCGGGCCGGCGTGCCGGTGGAGGCTGACAGCAAGGTTCCCGCGCCCGCCGTCGCGGTCGGCCAGACCGCGACCGACCAGCGTCCCGTCGTCGAGGTCCGCCAGGCGCTCCTCACCGGAGCGCGCTAGCGCGTCGCCTTCGCGGGGTCCGGAGCCGGGTGGCTGTCCGGTACCGGGGGCGAGCCGACCGCCCCCGGGGGAGCGCACAGAGCCGGTACCAGCCGCAGTGGGTGGCCGAGGCGGCCAGCTGCTCGCCGTCCGCCGATCGCCCGGTCGGTGAACGCCCGGACGCCACCTACGATCACCGGGTGCCCCGGCAACCGATGATCGCGCCCAGCCTGCTGTCCGCGGACTTCGCCCGGCTCGCCGACGAGGCCCAGCGGGTCGCCGACGCCGACTGGCTGCACGTCGACGTGATGGACGCGCACTTCGTGCCCAACCTGACCCTGGGCCTGCCCGTGGTCCAGGCACTCCAGGCGGTCAGCCCGGTGCCGCTGGACTGCCACCTGATGATCGAGGCTCCCGAGCGGTGGGCGCCGGGCTACGCCGAGGCCGGTGCCCGCAACGTCACCGTGCACGCGGAGGCCTGCGCCGATCCCCGCGCGGTGGCCCGCGACCTCAGGGCCGCCGGCGCCCTGGCCGGCCTGGCGATCAAGCCCGGCACGCCGTTGGAGCCCTACCTCGACGTACTGGCTGATTTCGACACCCTGCTGGTCATGACCGTCGAGCCCGGTTTCGGTGGCCAGTCGTTCATGCCGGAGGTGCTGCCGAAGGTGCAGCAGGCCCGCCGGCTGGTCCGGTCCGGGCACCTCCGGCTTTTCCTCGAGGTGGACGGCGGCATCAACGCCGACACCATCGAGCAGGCCGCCGCCGCCGGGGCGGACGTCTTCGTCGCGGGCTCGGCCGTCTACGGCGCCGAGGACCCGGCGGCGGCGATCGCGGCGTTGCGGGCGCGGGCGGCCGCCGCCACTCAGGAGTGAGCAGTGTTCGGCACGTGAGCAGTGTTCCGGGAGTGCGCTGCACCGAGCTGGCCGCGATGACCCGCGCCCGCGACCTCGGGATGCGCGTGCTGGGCAGCACCAGCCCCAACCCGGCAGTCGGCGCCGTGGTGCTGGACGCCGCCGGTGAGATGGTGGGAGAGGGCGCGACGTCCCCGCCCGGCGGGCCGCATGCCGAGGTTCACGCGCTGGCCCAGGCCGGCGACCGGGCCCGCGGCGGCACCGCCGTGGTCACCCTGGAGCCCTGCGCGCACACCGGCCGCACCGGGCCGTGCGTCGACGCGCTGCTGGCCGCCGGCATCACCCGGGTCGTCGTCGCCGTTCCCGAGCCGACCCGAGCGGCCGGCGGGGGCGCGGACCGGCTGCGGGCCGCCGGGGTGGACGTCGTGCTCGGCGTCGACCGGGCCGCGGCGGAGACCGGCGCGCTCGGCGCGTGGCTGACCGCCGTCCGCGAGCACCGGCCGCAGGTGGTGTGGAAGGTGGCGACCACGCTGGACGGCCGGGTCGCCGCGGCCGACGGCACCAGCCGCTGGATCACCGGCCCGGAGGCGCGGGCCGAGGTGCACCGGCTGCGCGCCACCTGTGACGCGGTCGTCGTCGGCTCCGGGACGGCGCTCGTCGACGACCCCCAGCTCACCGTGCGGGACGCCGACGGCCGCCCCGCCGACCGGCAGCCGCTGCGCGTGGTGGTCGACCGCCGGGGACGGGTGCCGGCCACCGCCCGGGTCTTCGACGACGCCGCGCCGACCCACGTCAGCCGCGCGGCCACCCCGGCGGCGGTGCTGGCCGAGCTGTTCGACCGCGACGTCCGCCGGGTGCTGCTGGAGGGCGGCCCGTCCCTCGCCGCGGCCTTCCTCACCGCGCGGCTGGTGGACGAGGCGGTGGTGCACCTCGCCCCGCAGCTGTTGGGCGCCGGGCCGTCCCTGGTCGGCGACCTGGGAATCTCCACGATGAGCGCGGCGCTGCACCTGCAGATCGTCGAGGTCACCCTGCTGGGGAGGGACGTGCAGGTCCGGCTGCGCCCGACCCGGCACACTGGGGGCGAAACCGGGACCGGAGGAGGGAGCTGACGTGTTCACCGGCATCGTGGAAGAGCTCGGCACCCTGGTCGCCCGGGAGGACGCAGCCGACAGCGCCGTCCTCCGGATCCGCGCCCGCAAGGCGCTGGACGGCGTGGCGCTCGGCGACTCGATCTCGGTCAACGGCGTGTGCCTGACCGTCACCGGCGTCGAGCCCGGGGACGGGGCCGACGGCGCCGCGGTCTGGAGCACCGACGTGATGGCCGAGACCCTGCGCCGCAGCAGCCTCGGAGCGGTGCAGACCGGCGACCCGGTGAACCTCGAGCGCGCCGTCACCATGCAGACCCGCCTCGGCGGCCACCTGGTCCAGGGCCATGTCGACGGCGTCGGCACCGTCCTGTCCCGGACGCCCGGCGAGCAGTGGGAGGTCGTGCGCATCGCCGTGCCCCGAGCGCTCGCCCGGTACGTGGTGGAGAAGGGCTCGATCACCGTGGACGGCGTCTCCCTCACCGTCAGCGGGCTGGGCGGGGACGGGCCGGACGACACGGATCCCGAACCCTGGTTCGAGGTCAGCCTGATTCCCACCACCCTGCGCGAGACCACCCTGGGCGAGCGCGCCGTCGGCGCCCGGGTCAACCTGGAGGTGGACGTCATCGCGAAGTACGTGGAACGACTGCTGGGAGCCCGGGCATGAGCTGGCAGCTGGACACCATCGAGACCGCCATCGCCGCCGTCAAGGGCGGCCGTCCCGTGGTGGTGATCGACGACGAGGACCGGGAGAACGAGGGCGACCTCATCTTCGCCTCGGAGCTGGCCACCCCGGACCTCGTCGCGTTCATGGTCCGGTACACCTCCGGCTACATCTGCGTCGCGGTCACCGAGGCCGACGCCGACCGGCTGGACCTGCCGCCGATGTTCCGGGTCAACCAGGACCGGCGCGGCACGGCGTACACGGTGACCGTCGACGCGCGTGAGGGCGTGACGACCGGCATCTCCGCCTCCGACCGGGCAACGACCATCCGGACCCTGGCCGCGGCGGCGACCACCTCCGCCGATCTGGCCCGCCCGGGCCACGTCGTGCCGCTGCGCGCCAAGGACGGCGGCGTGCTGCGCCGCCCCGGGCACACCGAGGCCGCCGTCGACCTGGCCGTGCTGGCCGGGCTGCGGCCGTCCGGCACGCTGTGCGAGGTCGTCAGCGAGAAGGACCCGACCGGCATGGCCCGCGGTGAGGAACTGCGCGTCTTCGCCGACGAGCACGACCTGGTGATGATCTCCATCGCCGACCTGATCGCCTACCGCAAGCGATTCGACAAGCTGATCGAGCGGGTCGCCGAGGCCCGGGTCCCGCTGCGGGACGGGGAGTTCACCGCGGTCGGCTACCGCAGCTCCTACGACCAGCGCGAACACGTCGCCTTCGTCTACGGGGAGATCGGCGACGGCGAGGACGTCCTGGTCCGGGTGCACTCCGAGTGCCTCACCGGCGACGTGTTCGGGTCGCTGCGCTGCGACTGCGGCCCGCAGCTGGACGCCGCGCTGGCCGCCGTGGCGCGCGAGGGCCGCGGTGTCGTCCTCTACATCCGCGGGCACGAGGGCCGGGGGATCGGCCTGCTGCACAAGCTGCAGGCCTACCAGCTGCAGGACGCC
>JAICZD010000073.1 GCA_025933855.1 Modestobacter sp.
ACCGCGGCGTCCGTGGCGCGCGCCATCGACGCCGCGGAGGTTCGCATCCGCCGCGCCGTGCCGATCGCCCGGGTCATCTACCTGGAGCCGGACATCCGCCGGCCCGACGTCCCGGCGCCGGATGCCGCCGGAGCGGGGACCGCTCTGCCTCGGTGAGGCCGGCGGTGGCCGGGCGCTCAGGCGGCCGACCTGTCGGGGAGGCCCGCGCCCCCAGTAACCTCCTCGGCGATGTGGCAGCTGACCAGCACCGTGCGGCACTACCCGTGGGGAAGCCGCACGGTCATCCCCGAGCTGCTGGGGCTGTCCACGCCGGCTGACGCCCCGTACGCGGAACTGTGGATGGGTGCCCACCCCGACGCGCCAAGCAGGCTTCCCGACGGGCGCGGCCTGGACGCCGCGATCGCCGCCGCACCGGACGAGCTGCTCGGACCCGCCGTCCACCAGCGGTTCGGCACCCGGCTGCCCTTCCTGATGAAGGTGCTGGCCGCGGACCGGCCGCTGTCGCTGCAGGCCCACCCGACCACCGCGCAGGCCGAGGCCGGCTTCGCCGCCGAGGAGGCGGCCGGCGTGCCGCGGGACGACGCGACGCGGACCTTCAAGGACCCGTTCCACAAGCCCGAAGTGCTGCTGGCCATCACGCCGGTGGAGGCGCTCTGCGGGTTCCGGCCGGTGGAGGAGTCGCTGCACTGCCTGGCCAAGCTCCAGCTGCCCGAGCTCAAACCGACCATCGCCGCGCTCGCCCGGGGCGGGCTGCGGGCGGCCATCCCGCAGCTGATCGCCCTGTCGGACAAGCGGCGCGGCTCGCTGGTGCAGGCCGTGGCCACCCGGGCGGCGAGTTTCGTGGCCGCGCACGACCCGGAGTTCATCAACACCTACCGGTGGGCCGCCAGCCTCGCCGGCACCTACCCCGGTGACCCGGGCGTCGTGATCTCGTTGATGTGCAACCACCTGAAGCTCGCCCCCGGGGAGGCGGTCTTCCTCCCGGCCGGCAACCTGCACGCCTACCTCTGCGGCGCCGGCATCGAGCTGATGGCCAGCTCGGACAACGTGCTGCGCGGCGGCCTCACCACCAAGCACGTCGACCTCGCGGCGCTGATCGAGGTGCTGGACTTCACCGACGGCAAGGTGCCGGTGCTGCACCCCGTGCTCGGGCCCGGCGGCCTGCGCTATCAGGTGCCGGTGGAGGACTTCGAGCTCACCCGGTGCGAGCTCGGCGCCGACCCGGGCGTGCTGCGGACAGCCGGTCCGCAGCTGCTGCTGTGCGCCGAGGGCCGCGCGGTGCTCGGGTCCGCCGACGGCGAGCTGGTGCTGGACAAGGGCGGCGCGGCGTTCGTGCCGGCCGGGGCGCCGCTGTCGGCCCGAGGACCGGCGCTGCTCTACCGCGCCACCACCGCGCTGCGACGGCCGACTGAGCTGATCCGCTGACGCCGGCGGGAACAGCACGTACCCTGGACCCTGGCACGAGCCCCGCCGAAGCCTCGGCATGCTCGCACAGCGACCGCACTGCGCCCGCCTCTCCCCTCCGGGACGGCGGCGGGCCGGACACTGGAGCGACATGACCGCCACTTCCGGCACCCGCACTCTGACCACCGACGACTACGAGGTCGCCGACATCTCCCTGGCCGGCTTCGGCCGCAAGGAGATCGCCCTCGCCGAGCACGAGATGCCCGGCCTGATGGCGCTGCGCGCCGAGTACGGCGACGAGCAGCCGCTGGCCGGCGCCCGGATCGCCGGCTCGCTGCACATGACCGTGCAGACCGCCGTCCTGATCGAGACCCTGGTGGCACTCGGCGCCGACGTCCGCTGGGTCAGCTGCAACATCTTCTCCACCCAGGACCACGCCGCCGCGGCGATCGCCGTCGGGAACGGCACCCCGGAGCAGCCGACCGGCGTCCCGGTCTTCGCCTGGAAGGGCGAGACGCTGCCGGAGTACTGGCGGTGCACCCAGCGGCTCTTCGAGTTCCGCGACGACAGCGGTGACGTCGTCGGCCCGAACATGCTGCTGGACGACGGCGGCGACGCCACCCTGCTGGTGCACCTGGGCACCCGCTTCGAGGCCGAGGGCGCCGTGCCGGACACGACCGAGGCCGACAGCGAGGAGTACGGCGTCATCCTCGACGCCCTCCGGCAGAGCCTGGCCGCCGACCCGCAGCGCTGGACCCGGGTCGGTGCGGCCATCAAGGGCGTCACCGAGGAGACCACCACCGGCGTCCTGCGGCTCTACGAGCTGGCCCGCGACGGGCGGCTGCTCTTCCCGGCGATCAACGTCAACGACTCGGTGACCAAGAGCAAGTTCGACAACCTCTACGGCTGCCGGCACTCCCTCATCGACGGGATCAACCGGGCCACCGACGTGATGATCGGCGGCAAGGTCGCCGTCGTCTGCGGGTTCGGGGACGTCGGCAAGGGCTGCGCGGAGGCGCTGCGCGGTCAGGGCGCCCGGGTCATCGTCACCGAGATCGACCCGATCTGCGCGCTGCAGGCCGCGATGGAGGGCTACCAGGTCACCACGCTGGACGACGTGATCGGCACCGCCGACATCATCGTCACCGCGACCGGCAACAAGGACATCATCTCCGCCGAGCAGCTGGCGGCCACCAAGCACCAGGCGATCATCGGCAACATCGGGCACTTCGACAACGAGATCGACATGGCCGGGCTGGCGCGGACGCCGGGGGTCACCCGGACGACCATCAAGCCGCAGGTCGACGAGTGGCGGTTCGCCGACGGCCACACGATCATCGTGCTCTCCGAGGGCCGGCTGCTGAACCTGGGCAACGCCACCGGGCACCCCAGCTTCGTGATGAGCAACTCCTTCTCCAACCAGGTGCTCGCCCAGCTGGAGCTGTGGACCAACCGGGAGGCCTACGAGGGCCGGCAGCCCGGCGTCACGGTGCTGCCCAAGCACCTGGACGAGAAGGTCGCCCGGCTGCACCTGGACGCCCTGGGCGTCAAGCTCACCGCGCTGACGAAGGTGCAGGCCGACTACCTCGGCGTCCCGGTCGAGGGGCCCTACAAGAGCGACGCCTACCGCTACTGAAAGGACCCCGCTGCCCCCCACCGCTCGCACGCTCGCGGCGGGGCCCTGCAGCGGGGCCCGACCCTTCCTCCCCACCCTTCGCAGGCTCAGGGCGGGCCCCTGGAAGGCTCCGGCTTGCGGGCGGCCCACCAGGTCGTTTCCCACCCGCTCGGGGGGCTCTCCGGGCGGGTGCGGCGCTTGGCCCTTGTCGGCGCGGCAGAATGGGGCCGTGCCACCTTCCGCTCCCCCCGCGGGGACCAGCCGCGGCCGTGTCCTCGTCGTCGACGACGACGCTGCCCTCGCCGAGATGCTGGGCATCGTGCTGCGCCGGGAGGGGTACGAGCCGGCCTTCGTCTCCGACGGGTCGCGCGCCGTCGCGACCTTCCAGCAGCTGCGCCCCGACCTGGTGCTGCTGGACCTGATGCTGCCGGGCCGCAACGGGCTGCAGATCTGCGCGGACATCCGCACCTCGTCGACGGTGCCGATCGTCATGCTCACCGCCAAGGGCGACACCATCGACGTCGTGCAGGGCCTGGAGGCCGGCGCCGACGACTACGTGACCAAGCCGTTCAAGCCGGTGGAGCTGGTGGCCCGCGTGCGCGCCCAGCTCCGTCGGGGCGAGACCGGCCAGGCCGAGAGCCTCACCATCGGGGACGTGCAGATCGACGTCCCGGCGCACCAGGTGACCCGCGACGGTGTCGCCATCCCGCTCACCCCGCTGGAGTTCGACCTGCTGGTGGCGCTGGCCCGCAAGCCCCGCCAGGTCTTCACCCGCGAGCTGCTCCTGGAGCAGGTGTGGGGCTACCGCCACGCCGCGGACACCCGGCTGGTCAACGTGCACGTGCAGCGCCTGCGCGCCAAGGTCGAGCGCGATCCGGAGCGCCCGGAGGTGGTGCTGACGGTCCGCGGGGTCGGGTACAAGGCGGGGCCGCCGTGACCCCTCCCGGCCGCCGCCGGTGAGCACCGCCGCCCGGCCGGCTGCCGCCCCCGCCGACAACCGCAGCGGACCATCCCGGCCGCCGTCACCTGCCGCCCCCCGCGGGGGGCCGTCGGCGAAGCGGCGGCACCGGTCCCGGTGGCAGCGCGTGCGGCGGGCGGTGCTGGTCAGGGCGGCCCGCACCCGGCGGGTCGGCCGGCGGCTGCTGCGCCGGGTCGTGCAGCTGTGGCGCTCCTCGCTGCAGCTGCGGATCGGCGCGATCACCATGGCGGTGGCCGGGGTTGTCGTGGTGATCGTCAGCATGGTGCTGTTCCGGCAGATCAGCGACCAGCTGCTCGGCGTGAAACGGCAGGCGGCGGTCGACCAGTCGCTGGCCGGGGTGCAGTACGCCCGGACCGAGGTGAGCGGGATCGCCACCGGCGACTCGGCGAGCGTCCGGTCCACCCTGGCCCGCACGGTCACCGGGCTGCGGTCCCGCGGCGGCGCGGCCGGCGACTTCGACGTCGTGATGGTCTACCGGTCCGGCAACCAGGAACGCCGGGCGTCCAGCCGGTCGACGCTGACCTACCGGGACCTGCCCCCCGACCTGCGGGCCGACGTCGCCAGCGGCTCGCAGGCCTACAAGTACTGGCTGGTCCCGGACTCCTCGGGGCGTCCGGTGCCCACCCTCCTGGTCGGCGCGCCGGTGCCGGCCGACGGTCAGACCGGCGACCGGGTCGAGGTGTACTTCGCCTTTCCGCTGGAGCAGGAGCAGGAGAGCCTCCAGCTGATCCGCAGCACGGTGGTGATCAGCGGCGTCGCGCTGGTGCTGTTCGTCGTGGGCATCGGCGTGATGGTGACCCGGCTGGTCGTCCACCCCGTCCGCCGCGCGGCCGTCAGCGCCCAGCGGCTGGCGCAGGGGCGGCTGGAGGAGCGCCTCGCCGTCCGCGGCGAGGACGACCTGGCCCGGCTGGCCACGAGCTTCAACGCGATGGCCGACAGCCTGCAGAAGCAGATCACCCAGCTCGAGGGGCTGTCCCAGCTGCAGCAGCGGTTCACCTCCGACGTGTCCCACGAGCTGCGTACGCCGCTGACCACGGTGCAGATGGCCGCGGACGTGCTGCACGACGCCCGCGGCGACTTCGACCCCGCGGTGGCCCGCTCGGCGGAGCTGCTGCACAACGAGCTGGACCGGTTCGAGCGACTGCTGTCCGACCTGCTGGAGATCAGCCGGTACGACGCCGGCGCCGCCGTCCTGGAGGCCGAGCCGCAGGACCTCACCCAGGTCGTCGACCGGGTGGTGGCCGGCATGTCGGCGCTGGCGGCCCGGCACGCCTGCGAGCTGCGGGTCACGGAGCCGTCGCAGCCGGTCGTCGCCGACGTCGACGCCCGCCGGGTGGAGCGGGTGCTGCGCAACCTGGTGGGCAATGCCATCGAGCACGGGGCCGGGGAGCCGGTGGAGATCACCCTGGCCGCCTCCGGAACGGCCGCGGCTATCACGGTGCGCGACCACGGCATCGGTCTCACCCCGGCCGAGGCCCAGCACGTGTTCGACCGGTTCTGGCGGGCCGACCCGGCCCGGGTGCGCACGGTGGGCGGCAGCGGACTGGGCCTGTCGATCAGCCTGGAGGACGCCCGGCTGCACGGCGGCTGGCTGCAGGTGTGGGGCAAGCCCGGACAGGGCGCGCAGTTCCGGCTGACCGTGCCGCTGGTCGCCGGCAGCGAGCTGACCAGCTCGCCGCTGCCGCTGCGGCCCAGAGCTGCGGGGACGGCGGCGCGTCCTGCCGTGCGCGCCTCTCCTGCCGCGCCGGGAGGCCGGTCGTGACGGCGGCTCGGCGGAGGACCCCGCGGGGCGCTCCGGTGCGCCGGGCGGCGCTCCTCCTGGCTGCCCGGCTCCCGGTTGCACGGCTCCTGGTCGCGCTCCTCCTGGGAGGCCTGCTCGGCGGCTGCAGTGCCGTGCCCGCCAGCTCGCCGGCCGTGCAGATCACCCAGGTGGCCGAGGCGCCCGACGCCCCCGTCGGCATCGAGCCGTTGCCACCGGAGTCCGGTGCCACCCCCGAGGAGGTGGTGCGCGGCTTCATCGACGCCTGCGCCAGCACCGCCCGCAACCACCCGGTGGCCCGCCAGTTCCTGTCCGAGGAGGCGGCGTCGTCCTGGTCGGACAGCGACGTCGTGACCGTGATCGGCACGGCGTACTCCACGAGGCAGACCGCCAGCGGCACCGTCGAGCTGTCCGCCCCGCTGGTCGGCACGGTCGACCAGCGCGGTGTCTTCACCGTCGGGGACGGGACGCTGTTCACCCGGACGTTCACGCTCAGCGACGAGTCCGGCGAGTGGCGGGTGATCGATCCGCAGGACGGGCTGCTGATGCTGCAGCCGGACTTCGCGCGGACGTACGACGCGGTCAACGCCTACTTCCTCGACCCGACCGGCAGCCGGGTGGTCCCGGACCCGCGGTACCTGGTGTCGGGCGAGGCCCAGCCCAACGCCCTGGTCGAGCGGCTGATCGCCGGCCCGTCGACGGCCATCTCCGCGGGTGTGGTCAACGACCTGGCCAAGGCGCAGCTGCGCAGCACGGTCAATGTCTCCGGGACGACGGCGCGGGTGGACCTGACCTTTCCCGACGGCACCACCGACGCGGTGCTCACCGGGCTGAGCGCCCAGCTGGTGTGGTCCCTGGACGGGCTGGGCGTGCAGTCGGTGGAGCTGCTCCGTGACGGGCAGCCGCTGGGGCTGGCCGACGTGCCGGCGGTCCAGAGCGTCGACGACTGGGCGGGCCTGGACCCCGACGCCTCCCCGGTCAGCGCGGTGGGGCACTACCTGGTCGACGGCGCCCTGCACCGGATCAGCGACGGTGGCCCGGCGCCGGGGCCGGCCGGCACCGGGGTCTACGGGTTGAGCTCGGCCGCCGTCTCGGCCGACGACCGGTCCGGTTCGCTCGGACTGATGGCCGGGGTGTCGGTCAGCGGGCCGACCGCGAGCCTGCTCGCCGGCCCCTACGGCGGGGAACTGGCCCCGGTGCTCACCGGCAGCAGCTTCACCGCACCGACCACGTCCGGCCCGCGGGCGGAGGTGTGGACGGTGCTGGACGGCGTCCAGGTGGTCCGGCTGCCGGCCGGGGGGGCGCCGCAGACCGTCAACGCGCCCACGCTGGCCGGCCTGGGGAGGGCGTCGACCTTCCAGCTCTCGCCGGACGGGGTGCGGGCCGCCGTCGTCATCGACACCCCGCAGGGCGGCCAGCTCTACGTCGGCACCGTCGTCCGGGCCGAGGACAACGTCAGCGTGCGCGACCTGCGCTCGGTCGCCCCCTCGGTGCGGCAGGTCGTGGACGTCGGCTGGCGCAACTCCGGGGTGCTGATGGTGCTGGCCGGCGACCCCGGCGAGCAGCGCACCGTTCCGTACACGGTGGGGGTCGACGGCTGGGCGCTGACCACGGTCACCATGGCCGGGCTGCCGGGCCAGCCCACGTCGCTGGCCGCGGCGCCCAGCCGCCAGCCGCTGGTCGCTGCCGACGGCACGCTGTGGCTGCTCTCCGGTGGCATGTGGGTGACCCTGCTGCGCGGCGAGCAGCCGGTGGCCGGATCGGCGCCCTTCTACCCGCTCTGAACCGCTGTCCGATCCGACCGTTGCCCACTGGAAGCCTCCACTCGGCTGACCGGCCGGCCGGCCCGACCGCTACCCGGTGCGAGCCGTTGTGGCCGGCCGCCGTCCCCAGCCGGGCCGCGCATCCCCCGTGCCGCCGCCGCGGGGCCGCGGCCGCCGGGAAGGCGCCAGGCTGCACGCTGTGGCCACCGACCGGGACGACGCGGCGATGACCGGCTGGCGGGCGCTGGCCGACCTGGTGCTGCCGCGGACCTGCGCCGGCTGCGGGCTGCCCGGCGCGTTGCTCTGTGCCGGTTGCCGGCGGTGGCTGGCGGTACCCCGGCTGGCCCAGCCGCGCCGGCACCCCGACGGCTTTCCCCCGACGGTGGCCGCCGGCGGGTACGCCGGCCCGGTACGCCCGGCCGTCCTCGCCTTCAAGGAGCACGGCCGCGCGGAGCTGGCCGGGCCGCTGGGCGCGGCGCTGGCACTGGCCGTCGTCGCCGTGCTGTCCGCGCTGCCCGGGGACCCGCCGGGCCCGGGCCCGGCGGAGGCGCGGCCGGTGCTGCTCGTGCCGGTGCCCAGCTCGGTCGCTGCAGTGCAGCGGCGCGGCCGGGACCACGTCCGGGAACTGGCACGGGTCGCGGCGGCCGAGCTGCGGACCGCGGGCCTGCCGGCCCGGTCCGCGCCGCTGCTCGGCCGCCGCCGGGGCACCCGGGACTCCGCCGGTCTGGACGCCACCGCCCGCCGCGCCAATCTCGCCGGCCGGTTCGTGTGCCGCCCGGCCCGCGGCGGGCCGTTCCTGGGGGCCGTGCTGGTGATCGTGGACGACGTGGTCAGCAGTGGCGCGACGCTGGCCGAGGCCGCGCGCACCCTCGGCGGCCTTCCGCGGCCGGCCGGGGCCCCGCCGGTGCTGGCGGCAGTGGTCGCGGCCACCCCGCGGCGCGCCGAAGGACGAAAACCACCGCAGGGGCCTGGTGTCATCACTGTGCGTGGCGGAATTGGAACGTGATGCCCCGCTTCTCGACTGTCGGGGTGGCGCACAGGCGTCTAGCGTCGGGTCGATCACACCCCGCTCAACCGGGAGGTTCCATGGAGATCGTGGTCCGGGGCCGCAACGTCGAGGTGCCCGAGCACTTCCGGCAACACGTCGAGGACAAGGTCGGACAGCTCGAACGATTCGACGGCAAGGTGATCCGCATCGACGTCGAGTTGCTGCACGAGAAGAACCCGCGGCAGTCCGCCAACTGCCAACGGGTCGAGATCACGCTGCGGGGAAAGGGGCCGGTGGCGCGCGCAGAGGCATGCGCGCCGGACTTCTACGCCGCCCTGGAACTGGCCGCCGGCAAGCTGGAGAACAGCATGCGGCGGGCCAACGACCGCCGGCGCGTCCACCACGGGCGGCGAACTCCGCCCAGCGTGCGCCTGGAGGGCATGCCGGTCGACCGGCCGGCCGCCGACGTCGACACCCCGGTGCCCGGCGGACCGACCGGTGAGGAGCTGGACGCCGGGCCGCTGGTCACCGACCTCGACGAACACCTACCGGGGCAGATCGTCCGGGAGAAGACCCACCCGGCCACGCCGATGCACGTCGACCAGGCGCTCTACGAGATGGAGCTCGTCGGGCACGACTTCTTCCTGTTCCTCTGCGCCGACACCGGCCGGCCGTCGGTGGTCTACCGCCGGCATGCCTTCGACTACGGGCTGATCCGGCTCGGCACGGCACCCGCCGCGGATGTTCGGGCAGCCGCCACGGAGGGTGCGGCCCCAGCTCCGGAGGCCCCCGAGCCGGCCCTGAACGGCCGGGCCCCGGACACCGCCGGGCACACCGCCACCGGCACCACGGAGCGCCAACCGGCGACCGTCTGACCCGAACGCGCGACGCGGGCCGCCTCCCGGACGGGGAGGCGGCCCGCCGTCGGTTCGGTCGACGCTCAGGTGGAGCCCGGCCGCCCGGTCGCCGAACAGCGGGATCCGGCGTCCCGGTCAGACGTTGCCCAGGACCCGGTCCACGGCGATCTCCAGCACCACGCGGGCCGGGTTCGGCCGGGGCGTCCGGTACCGCAGCGCGTAGCGCGCCTCGGCGTCGGCCACGGTGCCGGCGTCGTCCCGGACGGTCGCCGTGCCCTCCAGGGTCACCCAGCGACGGCCGTCGACCTGGCAGACCGCCACCCGGCGCCGGCCGTCGCGCACGTGCCGCGCCTTGGCCGAGGAGCCCGAGGTGATCACCCGGGCGGTGCGCGTGGCGGGCTGGACCGTCACCCCGACCGGAACCACGTGCGGCGTGCCGTCGGCGCGCAGGGTGGTCAGCGTGGCCAGGTGCCGCTCGGTGAGGAAGGCCAGCAGCGCGTCGCCGGGTTGGTCGAGGTCGAGGAGAGGCACGCCCGCGGATCGTACGGACGATCGGCGCCGGGGTGCCGCGCCCGGCCGGGCTGGGACCGGTCCGCGGCCGCGCCGCCTACGCTGGGGTCGTGGTGTTCTCGAAGATCCTGCGTGCCGGTGAAGGCAAGCTCGTCCGGCGGCTGTCGAAGATCGCCGACGCGGTGGACGTGCTCAGCGACGACATGGCCGACCTCACGGACGCCGAACTCCGGGCCAAGACCGACGAGTTCAAGCAGCGCTACGCCGACGGGCAGAGTTTGGACCGGCTGCTGCCGGAGGCCTTCGCCGTCGTCCGGGAGGGCGCCAGCCGCACGCTGGGCCAGCGGCACTACAAGGTGCAGCTGATGGGCGGCGCCGCGCTGCACCTGGGCAACATCGCCGAGATGAAGACCGGTGAGGGCAAGACGCTGACCGGGGTGCTGCCGGCCTACCTCAACGGACTGGCCGGCGACGGCCTGCACGTGGTCACCACCAACGACTACCTCGCCCAGCGCGACGCCGAGTGGATGGGCCGGGTGCACCGCTTCCTCGGCCTGTCGGTCGGCACGATCCTGTCCGGGCAGAAGCCCTCCGAGCGGCGCGAGCAGTACGCCTGCGACCTCACCCACGGCACGAACAACGAGTTCGGCTTCGACTACCTGCGCGACAACATGGCCGGGAGCAAGGCCGACCTGGTGCAGCGGGGGCACGTCTTCGCCATCGTCGACGAGGTGGACTCGATCCTGATCGACGAGGCACGCACCCCGCTGATCATCAGCGGTCCGGCCGAGACCAGCGCGCGGTGGTACGGGGAGTTCGCCCGGATCGTGCCGCTGATGAAGCGCGACCGGCACTACGAGGTCGAGGAGTCCAAGCGCACGGTCGCCGTCTCCGAGGAGGGCGTGGAGTTCGTCGAGGACCAGCTGGGCATCGAGAACCTCTACGAGGCGGTCAACACCCCGCTGATCGGCTACCTGAACAACGCGCTGAAGGCCAAGGAGCTCTACCACCGCGACCAGCAGTACATCGTCAGCAACGGCGAGGTGCTGATCGTCGACGAGTTCACCGGCCGCGTGCTGGCCGGCCGGCGGTACAACGAGGGCATGCACCAGGCCATCGAGGCCAAGGAGAAGGTGCAGATCAAGGACGAGAACCAGACGCTCGCCACGATCACCCTGCAGAACTACTTCCGGCTCTACGAGAAGCTCTCCGGGATGACCGGTACCGCCCAGACCGAGGCTGCCGAGCTGCACCAGACGTACAAGCTGGGCGTCGTCCCCATCCCGACGAACCGGCCGATGATCCGCGAGGACCGCGCCGACGTCATCTACAAGACGGAGAAGGCGAAGTTCGACTCCGTCGTCGACGACATCACCGAGCGGCACGAGGCCGGGCAGCCGGTCCTGGTCGGGACGGCGAGCGTCGAGAAGTCCGAGGTCCTGGACAAGCTGCTCACCCGCCGCGGCATCCCGCACGAGGTGCTGAACGCCAAGAACCACGCGCGTGAGGCGCACATCATCGCCCAGGCCGGCCGCCTCGGTTCGGTCACCGTCGCCACCAACATGGCCGGCCGCGGCACCGACATCCAGCTCGGCGGCAACCCCGACTTCATCGCCGACGAGGCGCTCCGTGCCCGCGGGCTGTCCCCGGCGGAGACGCCGGAGGACTACGAGGCCGCCTGGGACGACGCGCTGTCCAAGGCCAGGGAGCACGTGGCCGCCGAGCACGACCAGGTGACCGAGGCCGGTGGCCTGTACGTGCTGGGCACCGAGCGGCACGAGAGCCGGCGGATCGACAACCAGCTGCGCGGCCGGTCCGGGCGGCAGGGCGATCCGGGCGAGTCGCGGTTCTACCTGTCCCTCGGCGATGACCTGATGCGCCGGTTCAACGGGCCGATGCTCGAGTCGATGATGAACACGCTGCGGGTCCCGGAGGACCAGCCCATCGAGTCCAAGATGGTCAGCCGGGCGATCCGGTCGGCGCAGACCCAGGTGGAGCAGCAGAACTTCGAGGTCCGCAAGGACGTCCTGAAGTACGACGAGGTGCTCAACCGGCAGCGCACGGTCATCTACGACGAGCGCCGCAAGGTCCTCGACGGCCAGGACCTGCACGTGCAGGTCCAGGGCATGGTGGACGACGTCATCGGCGCCTACGTCGACGGCGCGACCGAGACCGGCTACGCCGAGGACTGGGACCTGGAGAGGCTGTGGACCGGGCTCAAGGCGCTCTACCCGGTGGGGCTGGACCGCGCCGAGCTGCTGGACCGGGTCGCCGACGGCGACCAGGCCGCGCTGACCGCCGACGTCCTGAAGACCGAACTGCTCGCCGACGTGCACGCCGCCTACGAGACCCGGGAGCAGACCCTGGGTTCGGAGGTCATGCGCGAGCTCGAGCGCCGGGTGCTGCTGTCCGTGCTGGACCGCAAGTGGCGCGAGCACCTGTACGAGATGGACTACCTGCGGGCCGGCATCCACCTTCGTGCGATGGCGAACCGCGACCCGGTCGTGGAGTACCAGCGCGAGGGCTACGACATGTTCCGCGCGATGCTCGACGGGATCAAGGAGGAGTCGGTCGGCTTCCTGTTCAACCTGGAGGTCAAGACCCAGGAGGAGCAGGAGGCCGAGGCCCGCGCCAAGCA
>JAICZD010000072.1 GCA_025933855.1 Modestobacter sp.
GAAGTCGCGGACGTCGAGGCCCTTGGCGACGGTGACCTGGCGCAGGGCGTTCGCCTGGTTCCAGGCCGAGATCTCCAGGATGCCCGTGGCCGTCCGCTCGAGATCCATGTCCAGCTTCGCGCCCAGCGCGGACAGCCCGTCGAACGCCGCCTCGACAGACAGCGGAATCTCCCCGCCCAGCAGGTGCGGCGGGATCCGGCCGAGGACGACGTGCGCGTCGGTGACGGTGGGCTGGTCGCCGCCGGCCGGGTAGCACATCGGGCCCGGGTCGGCGCCGGCCGACCGCGGGCCGACCTTGAGCGTGCCCTCCGGGGAGATCCAGGCGATCGACCCGCCACCGGCGCCGACGGTGACCACGTCGATCATCGGGACCTTGCTCGGGTGGCCGCCGACGGAGCCCTCGGTGGTCAGCGTCGGCTCTCCGCCGACCACGACCGTCACGTCGGTGGAGGTGCCGCCGCCGTCGCAGGCGAGCACCCGGTCGAAGCCCGCCGTCCCGGCGATCAGCGCCGCACCGAGCGCGCCGGCGGCCGGGCCGGACAGCATCGTGGTGATCGGCTGGTTGACCACCTCGGCCGCCGAGAGGACACCGCCGTTGCTCTTCATCACGTAGAACGGGACGCCCGGCGCCAGCTCGTCGAGGCGGCCGCGGATCGCGCGCAGGTAGGCGCCGACCCGGGGCTTGACCGCGGCGTCGACCAGCGTGGTCACCGACCGCTCGTACTCCCGGTACTCGCGGAGCACCTGGGAGCTGATCGACACCACGGCATCGGGATGTTCCACGTGGAGCACGTCCAGCATCTGCCGCTCGTGCCGGTCGTCGGCGTAGGCGTGCAGGAAGCAGACGCCGATCGTGGTGATCCCGGCATCGGCGAAGAACCGGGCGGCGGCGACGGCGTCGTCCCGGTCGAAGGGGCGCAGCTCCGCCCCGGTGACGGCGAGCCGGCCGCGGACGGTCCGGACCAGGTCGGCCGGCACGATCCGCGCCGGCTTGACCCAGAACCAGCTGTTGCCGTAGCCGTCGGGCACCGACTGGCGGGCGATCTCCAGCACCGACTCGTAGCCCTCGGTGGTGATGAAGCCGATCCGGTCCAGCGTGCCCTCCAGCAGCTGGTTGGTGGCGACCGTCGTCCCGTGGCTGATCGCGCTGATCGCCTCGCCGGGCAGCCCGAGCCGGTCGAGGATCTTGTGCACCCCGGTCAGGAAGCCGTCGGCCGGATCGCCGGGGGTGGAGGGGGTCTTCGTCGTCCACACCTGGCCGGTGGCCTCGTCGACCGCGACCACGTCGGTGAACGTGCCGCCGGTGTCGATGCCGATGCGGACCCGGCGGGTCGGCGCGCTCATGCGCGCAGACCCTAGCGCCGGGACGACGGCCCGCGCGGTCGTGCGAGGAGCCCGCCGGCCGCTACCGTGCCGATCGCCCGGCCACCGGTGACAGGAGGACCCGATGCCCGACCGCCCGCGCACGACGCTGACCAGCACGGTGCTCGGCTGCCCGGATCCCCGCGCCCTCGGCCGGTTCTACGCGGCGCTGCTGAACTGGCCGATCGGCACCGACGACCCGGAGTGGGTGACGCTGCGGCCGGGTGGCCCGGGGCTGTCGTTCCAGCTGGAGACCGGCCACGTGCCGCCGTCCTGGCCGGGCGGGCCGGGGGAGCAGCAGATGCAGCTGCACCTGGACATCGAGGTCGACGACCTGGCGGCGGGCGTGGAGTACGCGGTGTCGCTGGGCGCCCGGCGTGCGGACTTCCAGCCGCAGGACGACGTCCGGGTGATGCTGGACCCGGCCGGGCACCCGTTCTGCCTGTTCGTCGTCGCACCGGGTCAGCGGGTGTAGCTGATCTCGTCCGCGACCGCGAGCACCTGGTCGCTGATGCTGAGCCGCTGGCTGATTGCTGGGCGCGGCGTCGCTGGCCAGGGTGAGGGCGCGGTCGTCCTCGTAGCCGGCCACCGACCAGCCGGCCGGCGCCAGACCGACCTGCCGCGGCACCGGTCACATGCCCGGCTCGGGCCGATCGTCACAGCCACCGCTCAGCAACCCACACGTCCCACCCGGAGGTCAGGCCGTGCGGAGCAGTTCCTCCGCGCGGGCGAGCAACGCCGGATCGCCGGGGCGGCCGTGGTACCAGCCCTGCCCGTAGTCGACGCCCAGCGCGCGGAGCGCCGCGGCCTCCTCGGCGGTCTCCACGCCCTCGGCGACGACCCGGGCGGAGCAGCCCCGGCCGAACTCGACCAGGGACCGCACCAGGGTGCTCAGCACCGGATCGGTGTCCAGGCCGCTGACGATGCTGCGGTCGATCTTGACGACGTCCGGTGCGGTCACCACGATGTGCCGCAGCGAGGAGAACCCGGCACCGACGTCGTCGATGGCCAGCCGCAGCCCCGCCGCCCGGAAGGGGGCGAGCGTGGCGTTCAGCGCGGCGTAGTCCTCGACGGGGTCGTGCTCGGAGAGCTCGAGGAGCACCCGGGGCAGCGGCAGCCGGGCGAGCAGGTCGCCGCACTCGGGTCGGAGCAGGGTCGCCGGGGAGACGTTCATCGCCACGTAACCGTCGACCCGGCGCAGGTGCTCGGCGGCCCGCTCCAGGGCGAGCAGCTCCAGCCGGTGGCCGAGTCCGATGCTGTGCGCCTCGGTGAAGCAGATGTCGGGTGCCTTGCCCCAGGCGGCCGGGAAGCGGCTCAGCGCCTCCGCCCCGACCCGGCCGCCGGTGGCGAGGTCCACGATCGGCTGGAGCACCACCACCGGGCCGCCCGCGGCGATCACCGGGTTCAGCCGGTCCTCGATCTCGGTCCGGCGCTGCTGGGCGCGGACCTCGGGCTCGATGATGACCGAGGCGGCCGAGGCCAGCACGTCCATCAGCGCCCGGTCCCGCGTGCTGAGGTCCTGGTCCGTGCCGAGCCCGGCGGCGCAGAAGGTCCCGTACAGGGAGCCGTCGGACAGCACCACGGGCACCGAGACGTAGCTGCGGATGCGCGGCAGCCGCGCGGCCGGCAGCTGCATCGCGGCCGGGAAGGCCGTCAGGTCGGGGATGACCGGCGGCAGCTTCTCGTCCAGGATCGCCTGGCAGAGGGTCGCCTCCTGCCGCTGCTGGTAGCCCTCCTGGAACAGGAACGGGATGGAGCTCTCCACCACCTCGAGGTGCTGGGTCGTGCCGTCCAGCCGGCTGAGGAAGGCCACGCTCAGCCGCAGCGACTTCCGTGCCGTCTGCAGCAGCTCGGCGATCTGCTGCTCGGCGACCGTCCGGTCCCTGCCCATCGTCGTCCCCCTCGCCTGGTGGTCTCCCCTCGTCATCGGCACCGCCGGGCACGAGCTGGAGCGCGGCCGGCCGCGGGCACCCGGACGGGGGAGGGGGACCGATCAGTCCCTTTTCGCCGCCCGGGGACGGCCCCGGAAGCGGCCCACCGTGGGTACCGTCATCGCCTTGACCTCTACAGATACCCGGGAGGGCTGGACGTGACGCCGCCCGACGAGCCGACCGCACCCGCCGGTCTGGCCCGCGCGTTCCTCGACGCCACCCGGGCACTCATCTGCGTCGTGGACGGCGGCGGCCGGATCGTGCTGGCCAACCCGGCCCTGCAGCGGTTCACCGGGCGGACGGCGGAGGAGCTGGTCGGGCAGCCGTTCTGGGACGTCTACGTCGTTCCCGAGCACGTGCTGCTGGCGCAGGACGCGATGGCCCGGGCGATGGCCAGCGGGGTCGCGTACCCGCAGGAGGGCGACTGGCTCACCGCGGACGGCCGGCGTCGGCGGGTGGCGATGCAGAACGACGTCCTGCTCGACGAGCAGGGCCGGCCCTGGGCCGTGGCGTGCCTCGGCCTGGACGTGACCGAGCAGCGCCAGCGGGAGGAGCTGCTGCACCGGCGGGCCCAGACCGACCTGCTGACCGGTCTGCCGAACCGCAGTTCGCTGTTCGACGTGCTCGCCCGCATGCTGGGCCCCGAGGTGGGCGGCTGCGGTGTGCTGTTCTGCGACCTGGACGCGTTCAAGGCCGTCAACGACCAGCACGGGCACGCGGTCGGGGACCGGCTGCTGACCGAGGTCGCCCGCCGGCTGCGGGAGGTGGCCGATCCCGACGACGTGGTCGCCCGGTTCGGCGGGGACGAGTTCGTCCTGGTCTGCCCGCACGTGGACGACGTCCGGCTGCGGGCCCTGGCCGGCGCGGTGGTCGACCGGGTCTCCGCGCCCTTTCCGGGGCCCGACGGGCCGCTGTGGGTCGGGGTGAGCGTGGGCACCGCGGTGTCGGCCCCGGGGGACGATCCGGACCAGCTGATCATCCGAGCGGACTCGGCGATGTACGGCGCCAAGGCCCACCGGGTGCGCCGCCATGCCCGCCCGGCGTCGCCCGGCGTCGCACCCGGCTGACCCCTGGCCTAGCGTCCGTTGTTCCGGGCAAGGGTTCCGGGTAACCGCTCCGGGCAATTGTTCCGGGCACGGTCCGGGCAACGTCAGGGGGATCGCGACAACCGCATGGTCACCGTCGAGCGCCGCGCGCACCACCAGGTCACCTTCGCCGTCCTGACGGCCGGGGTCATCGCCTTCTCGCTGCTGCAGTCGCTGGTGACCCCGGTGCTGCCGACCATCGAGGCGGCGCTGAACACCGACCAGTCCGACGTGACCTGGGTGCTCACCGCCTACCTGCTCTCGGCGTCGATCTGCACGCCCATCCTGGGCCGGCTCGGCGACATGACCGGCAAGAAGCGGATGTTCGTCGTGGCCCTGGCCGCGCTGGCGGCCGGCTGCCTGCTCGCCGCCCTGGCCACGGACCTGAGGATCATGATCATCGCCCGGGTGATCCAGGGCATCGGCGGCGGCGTCCTGCCGCTGGCCTTCGGCATCATCCGCGACGAGTTCCCGCGCGACCGGGTGCCCGGTGCGATCGGGGCGATCTCCGCGTTGATCGGGGTGGGCGCCGGTGTCGGGCTCGTGGTCGCCGGCCCGATCGTCGACCTGCTCGGCTACTCCTGGCTGTTCTGGTCACCGCTGATCGTGCTGGCCGTCGCGGCACTGGCCGCCCAGTTCCTCATCCCGGAGTCCTCGGTGCGCACCCCGGGGTCGATCAACTGGCCGGCCGCGCTGCTGCTGTCCGGCTGGCTGGTCGCACTGCTGCTGCCGATCAGCCAGGCCCCCACCTGGGGCTGGACGTCGGCCCGGGTGCTGGCGCTGCTGGCCCTCGCCGCCGTCCTGGCGGTGCTGTGGGTGGTGGTGGAGTCGCGCGCCGCGCAGCCGCTGATCGACATGCGGATGATGCGCGTCCGCGCGGTGTGGGCGACGAACCTGGTGGCGCTGCTGTTCGGGGTGGCGATGTACGCCGCCTTCGCGTTCCTGCCGCAGTTCCTCCAGACCCCGCCCGCGGCCGGCTACGGGTTCGGCGCCTCGATCACCGAGTCGGGGCTGCTGGTGCTGCCGCAGACCATCGCCTCCTTCGTCCTCGGGCTGGTCTCCGGCCGGCTGGCGCTGCGGGTCGGGTCGAAGAACGTGCTGGTCGCCGGGGCGGCCATCGGCGCGCTGGGCTACCTCGGCTTCGTGCTGGCGCACGACTCGCGGACGGAGATCGTCGCCGTCTCGGTGGTCATGGGCGCCGGCTTCGGGCTGGCGTTCGCGGCGATGTCCAACCTGATCGTCGCGGCCGTGCCGCCGCAGCAGACCGGCGTGGCCAGCGGGATGAACGCCAACATCCGCACCATCGGCGGCGCGGTCGGCGCCGCGGTGATGGCCAGCGTGGTGACCGCGCACGCCGGGCCCACCGGGCTGCCGCGGGAGTCCGGCTACACCACCGGTTTCCTGCTGCTGGCCGGGGCCCTGCTGTTCAGCGCGCTGGCCGCGCTGCTGATCCCGGCGGTGCGGCGGGACCCGGTCACCCACGCCGAGCCGGACGTCCAGCTGCGGCACGCCGAGGCGGCGCTGGTCGCCGGCGCCACCCTGGTGGGCGACGAGCCGGAGTGAGCTCACTGCGACCGCGGTGAGGGCAGCAGCCCCTCCTCGTGGTCCAGCTCGCGTTCCAGCATCCGCAGCCCCTCGTCGGGCAGCTGACCGGCGTCCCGCCAGCGCAGCAGCTCCTCGCGCTCGGCCTCGATCACCGCCCGGCGGACCCGCACCGCCGCCTCGTACTCCGGGTTGAACGGGATCTGGCCGTCCTCGGAGTGCTGCAGGAGGTCCAGCCGGCGCCGGTAGCGCTCCAGCCGAACCTCAAGCTGCGCGCGGATCGAGGCGATCGCCTGGTCCTCCACGGCCTCGTGCCGCTGGGCGGCCAGGTCGTCGAGCCGGGCGAGGGCCGCCTGCACCGACGCGGCGCGGGCCTCGTTGCGCACCCGGGCCTGGTCGGCCTGGTCGGCGCGCAGGTCCAGCAGCCGGACCAGCGGCGCGAAGGTGACCCCCTGGCCGACCAGCGTGACGAGCACGACGAGGAAGGTGCAGAACAGCAGCAGGTCGCGGTCCGGGAACGGTGCGCCGCTGTCGGTCACCAGCGGCAGGGTGAAGATGGCCGCGAGGCTGATCACCCCGCGGGTTCCGGCCCAGCTCAGGACGACGACCTCGCGGCCGCTGAGCCGCCCGGCGCCCGGGTCGGGATCGGCGTCGTCCCCGCCGCCCAGGCGGGTGTGCAGCGACCGGGGCAGCGACTGGGTGAGCACCAGCCACAGCGGGCGGATCAGCAGCACGCCACCCACGCTGATGGCCGCCGCGGCGACCACGGTGGAGGTCGCGTACTCGCCCAGCCTGGCGATGACCGCCGGCAGCTGCTGGCCGATGAGCAGGAAGACGAAGCCCTCCAGCAGGTAGTCGACCAGCCCCCACACCGCGCGGGTCTGCAGCCGGCTCGCCCCCGAGACCGCCCGGGAGTTGTCGTGGCCGACGACCAGCCCGGCGACCACGACGGCGAGCACGCCGGAGACGTGCACCTGCTCACCGAGCAGGTAGGCGACGAACGGGGTGGACAGCGACAGGGTGTTGAGGGTCAGCGGGTCCCGCTGCCAGCGGCGGGCCGCCCGGACGGCGAAGGCCACCACCAGACCGACCGCGGTGCCGCCGGCCGCGGCCACCAGGAACTCGCCCAGCGCCGACCAGGCGGAGAACGCCTCGCCACGGGCCGCGGCGACCGCCACGGTCAGCGTGGTCAGCGCGGTGGCGTCGTTGAGCAGCCCCTCGCCCTGGATGAGGGTGACCAGGCGCGGCGGCAGCCCGACCCGCCGGCCCACGGCCAGCGCGGCCACCGGGTCCGGCGGCGCCACCGCGGCGCCCACCGCGATCCCGGCGGCCAGCGTGGCCCCGGCCACGAACAGCGAGAAGCCCACCCCGATGAGCAGCGCGGTGACCAGCACCAGCGCCACCGACAGGCTCACCACGGTGCGCAGGTTCCGGCGGATGTCCACCAGCGAGGACTGCAGCGCGGCGCTGTAGAGCAACGGTGGCAGGACGACGGTCAGCACCAGCTGGGGGTCGAGCTCGAGGTTGGGCCCGGGCAGCACCGAGTAGGCGATGCCGAACAGGGTCAGCAGCGCCGCGGCCGGCAGCCCGGTGCGGTCGGCGATCCAGTGCAGGGCCACGATGACGGCGACCGCGGCAAGTACGAGCAGCACGATCGTCTCCACACCCACCGGGTCATCCTCCCAGGACGGCCCTGGCAGGATCCGGCCGTGGCCGATTCCGCGCTCGAACTCTTCGAGGCGCAGCGACCCCGGCTGTTCGGCATCGCCTACCGGATGCTGGGCTCGGGCACCGACGCGGAGGACGTGCTGCAGGACGCCTGGCTGCGCTGGTCCGGGGTGGACGTCGCCGCGGTCGCCGACCCCGCTGCCTACCTGACCCGCATCGTCACCAACCTGTGCCTGACCGCGCTGGACTCCGCGCGGGTGCGCCGTGAGGTGTACGTGGGCCCGTGGCTGCCCGAGCCGCTGATCACCGGGCCGGGGTCGGAGCTGGGCCCGCTGGCCGACGCCGTCCAGCGGGAGAGCGTCTCCTTCGCCCTGCTCGTGCTGCTGGAGAAGCTCACGCCCACCGAGCGCGCGGCGTACGTGCTGTGCGAGGCCTTCGGCTATCCGGCCCGGGCGGCCGGTGAGCTGATCGGGGTCAGCGAGACCAACGTGCGCCAGCTGCTCACCCGGGGCCGCCGGCACCTGGGCGAGACGCCGGCCCGGCCGGTCGACGAGACCCAGTGGCGATCGCTGGTGCAGCGGTTCCTGGCCGCGGCCCGGTCCGGGGACGTCGCCGGGCTGACCGAGCTGCTCACCGTCGGCGTCACGGCGCGGTCGGACGGCGGGGGCCGGGTGTCGGCGGCCCGCAACCCGGTGCGCGGCCGGGAGAAGGTCGCCCGCTACGTCCTCGGGGTCGTGCACCGCTTCCCCGCGGACCTGACCGCCGGCATCGCCGAGGTCAACGGCGGGCCGGCGGTGGTGGCCGGCGTGGACGGCGTGCTCACCGCGGTCTGGTTCGTGCACACCGACGGGGAGCGGGTCACCGGGGTCGACGCCGTGCTGAACCCCGGCAAGCTGGGCGCCGTCGCCGCGCAGCTGTCACGAACCGGCGGCCTGCCCGGTCAGTAGGGGTATGACCCCTCTTCTCGTCACCGGTGCCACCGGCACGCTCGGCGTCCCCACCGTCTCCCAGCTGCGCGCCGCCGGGGCCGACGTGCGGTCGCTGAGCCGCCGGAGCGGGCCGGGTCTGGTTTCCGGTGACCTGGTCACCGCCACCGGGCTCGAGGCGGCGCTGGACGGTGTGGGCACGGTGCTGCACCTGGCCACCGGCCGCAAGGACGTGCTGGCCGGCCGCAACCTCGCCGCCGCCGCCCGGGCCGCCGGCGTGCGGCACCTGGTGTTCATCTCCATCGTCGGCGTCGACCGGATCCCGTTTCCCTACTACCGGGCCAAGCTCGCGGTCGAGCGGGAGATCGAGTCGTCCGGGGTGCCGTACACGGTCCTGCGGGCCACGCAGTTCCACTCCTTCATCGTCTCGCTGCTCGCCGCCCAGCGCCGGTTGCCCGCCGTCCTGGCCCCGGCCTTCTCGGTGCAGCCGATCGCGGTGGAGGAGGTCGCCGCGCGGCTGGTGGAGCTGGCCACGGGTGCCCCCGCGGGCCGGGTGCCCGACATCGGCGGGCCGGCGGTGCGCCCGCTCCCCGAGCTGGCGCGGGTGTGGGCCGGAGCAGCCGGCGTGCGCCGTCCGGTGCTGCCGGTGCGGCTGCCGGGGGCGACCTTCCGCGCCTGGACCGCCGGCCACGGGGTCGTGCCGGGACCGGCCTACGGGCGGGGCACGTTCGAGGAGCACCTGGCGACGCGGTACGCGCAGGCGCGATGATCGACGCCTTCTGTCCAGCGGGTCATCCGGGCGCTGCTCGACCGCCGCCGCGCCGGGTCGCCCTGGCCGGGCCGTGGCGCCGGCCGATCAGGACGCCGAGCCACACGCCGAGCAGGGTGAGCAGCCCGCCGCCGGCGGCGCCCACCAGAACCGGGCGGGCGTCCGCCGGTATCCAGCCGCCGGCCGCGGCGGACCCGGCGAACGTCGCCGTCGGCAGCGGGGACGGTTCCGCGGAACCGCCGACGGTCGCGTCGACCAGTTCCACCACCGGGGTCGGGCCGGTCAGCTCCGCACCGATCGCGGCGAAGAACTGCCCCGCCATCCGTTTCGCGACGCCGGTGAGCATCCGCTGGCCGACGCCGGCCACCGGACCGCCGACCACCGCGTCGGCCGAGTAGGTGACCCGGGTTCCGCCGTCCACCGCCTCCAGCGAGATCGGCACGGTGGCCCGCACCTGTCCCGGCGCGCCGGCGCCCGACGCGTGCATCACGTAGGACGACGGCCGCTGCTGGTCGGTCAGGTGCACCTCACCGGCGTAGCTGCCGCGGATCGCACCGACGCCGACGGCGACGTTCATCCGGTAGGAGTCCTCGCCGACCTGCTCCAGCGACACGCACCCCGGAATGGTCCGGGCCAGCACGGCCGGGTCGGTGAGCACCGACCACACCGCCTCCGGGGAGGCCGGGAGCACCGCACTGCCGTCCAGGTTCACGCCGTCTCTCCCGCCTGCACGTTGGTCACCGGGTCGGCGGCGGAGCGCACCAGGTCGTACAGCTCGCTCGGCGAGATGGGCATCGCGGCGATCCGCAGCCCCACGGCGTCCTCGATCGCCGAGGCGATCGCCGCCGACCCGGGGATGACGCCGGCCTCGCCGGCGCCCTTGATGCCCAGCGGGTTCAGCGGCGAGGGCGTCTGCTGGTGGTCGATCAGCACCGGCGGCACCTCGCTGGCGAACGGCATCAGGAAGTCCATGAACGAGGCGTTCTGCAGCTGCCCGTCGGCGTCGTAGGCCATCCGCTCGTACAGCGCCCCGCCCACGCCCTGGGCCACCCCGCCGTGCACCTGACCCTCGACGATCATCGGGTTCACCACGTTGCCGCAGTCGTGCACCACCGCGTAGGACACGACGTCGATCTCCCAGGTCGCCGGATCGATCTCGACCACCGCGGCGTGCGCTCCGGAGGCGAACGTGGAGCGGATCGGGGAGTAGTAGTCGGTGTGCTCCAGCCCCGGCGCGTCGCCGACGGCCACCGGCGGCCTGGCGTCGTCGCCCGGCCCGGCGAACTGGGTCGCCTGCTTGGCGGCCTCGTCGAAGGCGTACCGCAGCGGATTGGACAGCACGGCGACCGTCCGCAGCGGGATCGACGTCCCCGGCACGCCCTTGACCTGGACCAGGCCCGACTCGATCTCCAGGTCGCCCGGCTCGGCCTCCAGCACGTCGGCGGCGATCCGCAGCGCCTTCTCCCGCACCCCGCGTGCGGCCAGCGCGACGGCGTTGCCGCTCATCACCGCCGCCCGGGAGGCGAAGGTGCCGACCGCGTAGCCGAAGCGCCGGGTGTCGCCGGTGGTCACCTCGACGTCCTCGATCGGCACCCCCAGCTCGCCGGCGACGATCTGCGCGAACACCGTCTCGTGCCCCTGGCCCTGCGAGGTCAGGCCGGTGGACACGAGCACCTTGCCGCTGCCCAGCACCTGCACGTGCCCGCCCTCGTACGGTCCCGGGCCGGTGCCCTCCACGTACATGGCCATGCCGATGCCGAGCCGCTTGCCGCGGGTGGCGGCCTCGGCCCGGCGCTCCGCGACGTCGTGCCAGCCGACCAGCGCGGTCAGCTTCGCCAGCAGCCCGGGGTAGTCGCCGGAGTCGTAGACCACCGGCCGGCCGTCCTGGAAGGTCAGGTGCTGGTCGTAGGGCAGCTGGTCGGCCCGGATCAGGTTGCGTGCCCGGACCTCGGCCCGGTCGAGCCCGCGTTCCTGCGCGATCCGGTCCATCGTCCGTTCCATCGCGAAGCAGCCCTGCGGCCGCCCGGCACCGCGGTAGGGCGTCACGATCACCGTGTTGGTGTAGAGGCTGTCGACCTGCACCCGGTACACCGGCACGGCGTAGGGCCCGACCAGCTGGGTGGCCGTGACGATCGGCACGATGATCCCGTAGGGGGTGTAGGCGCCGTTGTCGTGCCAGATGCGGACGTCGAGCGCCGTGACCCGCCCGTCGTCGTCGTACCCGACGGTGATCTCCTGCCGCTGCTGCCGCTCGTGCGCCGAGGAGACGAAGTGCTCGCGGCGGTCCTCGGTCCACTTCACCTCGTGCCGCAGCGCGATCGCCGCCATCGGCACCAGCAGCTCCTCCGGCCACGGGTGCATGATCTTGACGCCGAACCCGCCGCCGACGTCCGGGGCGACGACCTCGACCTTCTCCAGCGACAGCTGCAGCTTGGCCGCGATCGCCGCGCGCACCGAGGTGGCGGCCTGGGTGCTGGTGTAGACCCGCAGCGAGGAATCGGCGTCGTCCCAGCGGGCGTGCACGCCCTTGCCCTCCATCGGCGTGCTGGCGCTGCGCTCGACGTACTGGGTGAAGCTCAGCGTGTGCCGGGAGGCCGCCAGCGCCGGCTCGACGTCCCCGGTCTGCTGGCCGTACCGGGCGGCGACGTTGTCGGGCACGTCGGGGTGGACGGCGTGCACCGCCGCCCGCGCGGCGTCCACCCCGACGACGACCGGCAGCTCCTCGTAGCGGACGGCGATCAGCGCCGCGGCGTCCTCGGCGACGTACCGGTCCGTCGCGACGACCATGACGACCGGCTCGCCGACGTGGTGGGCGACGTCCTTGACCAGTGGGTAGCCGGTGCGGGGGGCGGTGAGCTGCGGATGGGGGATGAGCACCGGCAGCGGCTCGGCGAGCGGGCCGGCCAGGTCCTCGTAGGTGTAGATCGCCAGCAGGCCCTCGACGTCCAGGGCGGCGGTGACGTCGATGTCCAGTACCCGGGCGTGCGCGACCGGGCTGCGGACGAACGCCGCCGCGTAGGCGCCCGCGCCGATGTCGTCCACGTAGCGGCCCGCGCCGACGATCAGCCGGGCGTCCTCCCGCCGGCGCACCGGCTCCCCGAACAGCTTCGTCGTCACCGGCCCACTCCCCGGGACTTTTGCCCGAAAAAGCCCCCGGGCTTTTTCGGGCAAAAGTCCCTCATCGCGCCGCCTCGCGCATCGTGCCCGCGGCGTGGTGGACGGCCTTGCGGATGTTGGCGTAGCCGGTGCAGCGGCACAGGTTGCCGCCGATCAGCTCGTCGACCTCCGCCTCGGTGATCTCCACCGAGGGGTCCCGTGCGTCCAGGCCGGCGGCGATCGTGGTCAGGAACCCCGGCGTGCAGAAGCCGCACTGCAGCGCGTGGCACTCGCGGAACGCCTCCTGGATCGGGTGCAGCACCTGGCCGCCCCGGTCGTCCGGCCGCGCCAGGCCCTCCACGGTGGTCACCGACCGGCCCTCGACCTGGACGGCGAGCACCAGGCACGAGCGCTCCGGGACGCCGTCGACGAGCACCGTGCAGGAGCCGCAGACGCCGTGCTCGCAGCCGACGTGCGTGCCGGTCAGCCCGAGGTCGTGGCGCAGCGCGTCGGACAGCAGCCGGCGGACCGGC
>JAICZD010000221.1 GCA_025933855.1 Modestobacter sp.
GGGCGCCTGCGCACCGTCCCCGGGCGCACCGACCGGGTCGTCGTCGTGGGCGCGGGGCTCGCCGGGCTGTCGGCCGCGCTGCGGCTGCGCGGCGCCGGCCGCGAGGTGACCGTGGTGGACCGGGCAACGGTCCCCGGCGGCCGGGCGGGACGGGTCGAGCGCGCCGGGTACGTCCTGGACACCGGCCCGTCGGTGTTCACCGCGCCGGAACTGGTGGACGACGCGCTGGCCGCGGTCGGGGAACGGCTGGCCGACCGGGTGACGCTGACCCCGCTGGCCACCACCTACCGCGCGCAGTACGCCGACGGCTCCACCCTGGACGTGCACGCCGACCCAGACGCCTTCGCCGCTGAGGTGGAGCGGGTGTGCGGGGCCTCCTCGGCGGTGCAGCTGCGCCGGTACCTGGCCCACCTGGCCGAGCTGCACCGGGTCCAGCTGCCGGTGTTCATCGACCGCAACCTGGACTCCCCGCTGGACCTGCTCGGCCCCGAGCTGGTCGCGCTGGCCCGGATGGGCGGCTTCCGCAGGCTGTCCCGGCACGTCGACCGGTACTTCGACGACGACCGGCTGCGCCGGCTGTTCAGCTTCCAGGCGCTCTACGCCGGGGTCTCCCCGTTCCGGGCGATCGCCGCCTACGCGGTCATCGCCCAGCTCGACATCGGTGCCGGTGTCTGGCATCCGCAGGGCGGCATCGGGGCCGTGCCGGCGGCGATGGCCGCCGCCGCCGCCGACGCGGGGGTGGCGTTCCGCACCGGCGCCACGGTGCAGCAGCTGGACGTGTCCGGACGGCGGGTCACCGGCGTGTGCCTGGACGGCGGGGAACGGCTGCCCGCCGACGCGGTCGTGGTCACCGCCGACCAGCCGCACCTGCTGGTACCCGGGCTGAAGCCACCGCGCCGGCCGGTGTACTCGCCGTCCTGCGTGGCCCTGCACCTCGGCGTGCGCGCGGAGCTGCCCGGCCAGTGGGATGACCAGGCCCACCACACCATCACCTTCGGGGACTCGTGGCGGCAGGTGTTCGACGAGCTCACCCGCCTCGGGCGGCCGATGACCGACCCCAGCCTGCTGGTCAGCATGCCGTCGGCCACCGACCGCTCGCTGGTCCCGGACTCCCCGGACGGGCGACGGGGGCAGGTGCTCTCCGTCGTGGCGCCCACCCCGAACCTGGATCCGCGCAGCGGCGGCAACCCCGACCTGGACTGGCCCGCGCTGACCCCGCGCTACCGGGACGAGGTGCTGACCACCCTGGAGGCACGCGGCTGGACCGGCCTGACCGGCGCCATCGAGGTGGAGGAGGTGCTCACTCCCCCCGACTGGGCGGCGCAGGGCATGGCCGCGGGCACGCCGTTCGCGCTGGCGCACACCTTCGGGCAGACCGGCCCCTTCCGCCCGCCGACGCTGCCGCGCAGCGGCCCGGAGAACGTGGTGCTGGCCGGCTCCTCGGTGCAGCCGGGGGTCGGCGTCCCGATGGTGGTGATCAGCGGCCGGCTCGCCGCCGAGCGGATCACCGGGCCGGCACCCGCGTGAGCACGCCCCTCCCGCCCGCGTCCCGGGCCGAGCAGCAGGCCGCGCTGGACGCCGCCTACCGGCACTGCGCCTCCATCGCCGCCGCGCACGGCAAGAGCTACCACCTGGCGACCCGCCTGCTCACCCCCGACCGGCGGCCGGCGGTGCACGCGCTGTACGCCGCCGCTCGCACCGCCGACGACCTGGTCGACCTCCCCGGCGCCGATCCCGAGGGCGACCTGCTCGCCTGGTCGGCGGCGGCGCTGCAGGAGATCCGGGCCGGCTGGTCGGCCGACCCGGTGCGGCTGGCCCTGGTGCACACCATCCGCCGCTACGACATCCCGGTGCAGCACCTGGTCGACTTCCTGGCCGCGATGACCAGCGACCTGGAGGTCACCGGCTACCCCGACCTGGCGGCCCTGGACCGGTACATGTGGGGGTCGGCGGCGGTCATCGGGTTGCAGGTGCTGCCGGTGCTGGGCACCGCGCCCGGCGTGCCCCGCGAGGAGGCCGCCCCGCACGCCATCGCGCTGGGCGAGGCCTTCCAGCTCACCAACTTCTGCCGCGACGTCGGCGAGGACGTCGACCGGGGCCGCGTCTACCTGCCCGAGGACCTGATGGCCGCGCACGGCGTCACCCGCGAGCAGCTGGCCGCCAAGCACTACGACGCCCGGTTCCGCGAGCTGATGCGGGCGATGGTGGCGGTGACCCGCCGCCGCTACGACGACGCGGCCCCCGGCACGCCCCTGCTGGCCGCCGAGTCCCGGGACTGCGTCCGCGCCGCCACCGATCTGTACGGCGGCATCCTCACCGAGATCGAGCGGGCCGACTACCGGGTGCTGGACCGCCGGGTGCGGGTGCCCCGGCCGCGCCGGCTGGCCGTGTTCGCCCGCCGGTTGACCGCGGCCCAGCTGGCCAGGGTGAGGGTCACCAGGGCGAAGCCGAAGAGCAGGTCCTCCACCGGCGCGTAGGCGATCCGCGGCCCCCAGATGGCCGACGGGTCGTAGGTCACCACGTCCAGGCCGGTGAGCACCCCGTTCATCAGCAGCTGGAAGACGATCACGATGGCGTAGGCGACCCAGAACACCCGCCGGGTCACCATCCGGGTGCGGTACACCGCCAGGTCCACGACCAGGACGGCGACGACGGCGAGCACCGCCAGCGCGGAGTAGCTCATCTGCCCACCCGGCCGTCCGCCGGGTCGGGTTCCGCGGGCTCGTCCATGGACGCCGGGTACCCCGCGTCCCAGCCGGTCACCTTCCGCACCGCCTCCAGGGCCAGCACCGCGCAGACGGGGACGACGAGGAAGAACAGCACCTCCTCCACCGGGATCCCGCCGGGCAGCCGCACCCCCAGGGTCAGCCGGTCGCTGTAGTCCCAGTGGCCCGCGGCGATGGCGTAGAGCACCCACCCCACGAAGACGACGAACGCCGGCAGCACCGCGAGCAGCAGCCGCCGCCACCGGGCGTACACCCGCACGCCCAGCAGCAGCTCGAGCGGCGCGGTGATCACCAGGCAGCCGACCAGCAGGCCCAGGTACGTCAGGTGGCCCATCAGCGGGGCATCGGATCAGCTCACAGGGCCGATGCCTGGGCGCGGCGGGTGACCTCGGTGTGCCGGTCGTCGCGCAGCGCCTGCACCGGGGTGCCGGGCAGCGAGTCGTCGTCGCGGAAGAGCCACGCGAAGGCCTCCTCGTCGCTGAACCCGCCGTCGGCCAGCACGGTCAGCAGGCCCGGCAGGTGCCGCAGGATGACGCCGTCCTGCAGGAAGTCGGCCGGGATCTTGCTGTTGCCGCTGCCCGGGACGGCCATGAGCTTGCGGTCCCGCAGCAGCTGCCGGACCTTGTTGGCCGAGACGCCGAGCCGCTGGGCGACCTCCGCGGGGGTGAGCGTGTCCATAGGGTGTCAGCCTATGGCGAGCAGCTCCGGTCCGGCGGGGACCCCGTTCGACGCCCCACCGTTCCCCGGCCGGGCCCTGTCCCAGCCGCAGCGGGCCGCCGATGCCCCGGCCAGGCCGGAGCACCCGGACCGCGAGCCGCCCTACCTGGACCTCGCCCGGCTGGAGGATCGCGCCCGGCGGCTGCTGCCCGCCGACGTCGCCGACTACTACGCCGGCGGAGCGGAGAGCGAGACCACGCTCGCCGAGGCGCCGGCGGCCTGGCGCGCCTGGCGGCTGCGTCCCCGGGTGCTGCGCGGCATCGCCACGGCGCAGCTGGGCACCAGCCTGCTGGGCAGCGAGGTGGCCACCCCGATCGGCGTGGCACCGTGGGCCTACCAGGCGATGGCCCATCCCGAGGGCGAGCGGGCCACCGCCGCCGGCGCCGCGGCCGCCGGAGCCCTGATGACGGTGTCCACCAGCGCCAGCTGCGCGCTGGAGGAGGTCGCGGCGGTCGCGCCGGCGTCCCCGTCGTGGTTCCAGCTGTACCGGCTGCACTCCCCCGCCCACACCGACGACCTGGCCCGGCGGGCCGGCGACGCCGGCTACCGGGCGCTGGTGCTGACCGCCGACCTGCCCGTGCTGGGCCGGCGGCGCCGCGACCTGGTGCACGACTTCGCGCTGCCCGCCGGCCTGCGGCTGGCCAACCACCCGGCGGACGGCAGCGCCGGGCCGCCGGCGTGGAGCCCGCCGTGGACCTTCGACGACATCGGCCGCTTCGCCGACCTCTCCGGGCTGCCGGTGGTGGTGAAGGGGGTGCTGCGCGGAGACGACGCGGCGCAGTGCGTGGCGGCCGGCGCCGACGCCGTCTGGGTGTCGACCCACGGCGGCCGGCAGGTCGATCCCGCCGTCTCCAGCGCGTCGGCGCTGCCCGAGGTCGTCGAGGCGGTCGGCGGCCCGGACGGCGTCGAGGTCTACGCCGACGGCGGCATCCGGCACGGTTCGGACGTGCTGGTCGCGCTCGCGCTGGGTGCCACCGCGGTCTTCCTGGGCCGCCCGACGGTCTGGGGCCTGGCCACCGGCGCGGCGGACGGCGTGGCGTCGGTGCTCACCGGGCTGAGCGAGGAGCTGGCGCACACCATGGTGCTGTGCGGGGTGCCGGACGTCGGGTCGGTGCCCCGCGACCTCGTCGTCCCGGTGCGGTGAGCGGTCGGTGAGCGGCTGGTGACATCCCGGTGGCCGCACGGGGCCACTCTGGCCACACCGCCCCGTCGCGCCCGCGTCGTTGGGTGGCCTGACGGGGATCCGCTCCTAGACTCGCTGCCGTGGAGACCGTCGTGACCGACCCCGTGGTCGGTCTCGTGCTCGAGGGGCGCTACCGCCTCGAGGAGCATCTCGCCCGCGGCGGCATGTCCACCGTCTACGCCGCGACCGACCTGCGCCTGCACCGCACCGTCGCGGTCAAGGTGATGGCCGAGCACCTCGCCCACGACCCCGCGTTCGTCGACCGGTTCACCCGCGAGGCGCGGGCGGCGGCGATGCTCAGCCACCCCAACGTCGTGTCGGTGAGCGACCAGGGCAGCGACCAGGGCCTGGTCTACCTGGTGATGGAGCTGATCCGCGGCCGCACCCTGCGCGACCTGCTGCAGGCCCGGGGGCGGCTCACCGTCGGGGAGGCGTTCGCCGTCCTGGAACCGGTGCTGGGTGGGCTCACCGCCGCGCACCGCGCCGGCATCGTGCACCGCGACGTCAAGCCGGAGAACGTGCTGATCTCCACCGACGGCCAGGTGAAGGTGGCCGACTTCGGGCTGGCCCGCGCGGCCGCCGGCACCGGGCAGACCAGCCACACCGGCGGGGTGCTGATCGGCACCGTCGCGTACCTCTCCCCCGAGCAGCTGGAGCGCGGCCGCGGCGACGCCCGCAGCGACGTCTACGCCGCCGGGGTCATGCTCTTCGAGCTGCTCACCGGGCACCCGCCGTACGGCGGGGACAGCGCGCTGGCGGTCGCCTACCAGCACGTGCACCACGACGTGCCGGCGCCGTCGGTGGAGGTGCCGACGCTGCCCTGGCAGGTCGACGAGCTGGTCAGCCGGGCCACCCGACGCGACCCCGGCGCCCGGCCGCTGGACGCCGGCGCCCTGCTCGCCGAGATCGCCGACGTCCGCGCCGACCTGGGGCTGGCCCGGGTGCCGGTGCCGACCGGCCAGGCCGCCGGCGGGCCGCAGACGCTGCGCCCGACCAACC
>JAICZD010000267.1 GCA_025933855.1 Modestobacter sp.
AGCACTACGTCGATGCGATCGACGCCAACACGGTGATCTTCGGCATCGGCCCGGCCGGTACCGGCAAGACCTACCTGGCCATGGCCAAGGCCGTGCAGGCGCTGCAGACCAAGCAGGTGAACCGGATCATCCTGACCCGGCCGGCGGTCGAGGCCGGGGAGCGGCTGGGCTTCCTGCCCGGGTCGCTGTCGGAGAAGATCGACCCGTACCTGCGGCCGCTCTACGACGCGCTGCACGACATGGTCGACCCCGAGTCCATCCCGCGGCTGATGGCAGCCGGAACCATCGAGGTCGCTCCCCTGGCCTACATGCGTGGCCGGGCCCAGCCGACGGACGCCGCGGTGATGACACCGACCGGCTTCCGGCCGATGGGTTCTCTGCGGGTCGGCGACCTGGTCATCGGCTCGGACGGGCTTCCCACGCCGGTGCTCGGGGTCTATCCGCAGGGGGTCAAGCAGGTCTACCGGGTGACCACGCAGGACGGCGCCTCGACGCTCGCCTGCGGCGAGCACCTCTGGACGGTCACGACTCCCGGTGACCGCCGCCGGGGGAAGACCCGGACCCTGCAGACCCAGGACATGATCGGCAGACTGCGCGCGGCGCACGCCCGGCGCTACGAGCTGCCGATGGTGCAGCCGGTCGAGATGGAGTCCAGGGACGTGCCCATGGACCCCTACGCCCTCGGCCTGCTGCTGGGCGACGGCTGCATCACGACCGCGACCACTCCCAGCTTCACGACCGCCGATCTCGAGCTCGTGCAGGCGCTGGACGACGCCCTGCCCGAGATCTCGTTGCGGCACAAGGCCGGATACGACTACGTCCTGAATAACCCGGCCGGCGGTCGTGGCGGCCTGCGCGTCGCCAACCCGGTGACCGAGACCGTCCGCGACCTCGGTCTGGCGGGGGCCGTGTCGGGTACCAAGTTCGTGCCCACCGTGTATCTGCAGAACTCCATCGCGGTCCGCACTGCCGTCCTGCAGGGATTGCTGGACACCGACGGGGGCCCGGTCCGGCAAGTCGGGCGGACCTGCCGGGTGCAGTACTCCACGACGTCACCCAGGCTCCGGGACGACGTCACGTTCCTGGTCCGCTCGCTCGGCGGCACCGTCCACGGCCGGACCCGGACCGCCGCGGGCCGCAAGCCGGGGCGGGCGCACGGGCGTGACGTCGGCTACCGGTCGGACGCGTACTGCCTGGACCTCCGGCTGCCAGCGGGCATACAGCCGTTCCGGCTGGAGCGCAAGCGGCAGGCGTACGACGCCGCCGGCGGAGGCCGCCCGATGCGCTTCATCGACAGCATCGAACCGGTCGGTGAGCGGGAGACGCTGTGCATCCAGGTGGCTGCGCAGGACTCCCTCTACGTGACCGACGACTTCATCGTCACGCACAACACCCTCAACGATGCATTTGTCATTCTTGACGAGGCGCAGAACACCACCGCGGAACAGATGAAGATGTTCCTGACCCGGCTCGGCTTCGGGTCGAAGATGGTGGTCACCGGCGACGTCACCCAGGTCGACCTCCCCGGCGGGGCGCAGAGCGGCCTGCGGATCGTCCGGGACATCCTCGGTGGCATCGAGGACGTGCACTTCGCCCAGCTCACCAGCTCCGACGTGGTGCGGCACCGGCTGGTCGGCGACATCGTCGACGCCTACGAGCGCTGGGACTCCGCCCGGCAGGCCGTTCCGGCGGCGGCCCCCCAGACGCGGACCGGCCGGCCCCGCCGGCAGCAGGGGAGCTGACCGTGGCCGTCGAGGTCGCCAACGAGTCCGAGATCGCCGTCGACGAGGAGGCACTGGCCGGCGTCTGCCGCTACGTGCTCGGCGAGCTGGACGTCAGCCCGCTGGCCGAGCTGTCGGTGCTGTGCGTCGACGTCGACTACATGGCCAGCCTGCACGAGCGGTGGATGGGCGAGAAGGGCCCCACCGACGTGCTGGCCTTTCCGATGGACGAGCTGGACACCGCCCGCCCCGACGACCCCGACCCGGGCCCGGCGCTGCTGGGTGACGTCGTGCTCTGCCCCGCCGTCGCCGTCCGGCAGGCGCGCGCCGCCGGCCACTCGATGGGCGAGGAGCTGCTGCTGCTGGCCACCCACGGGGTCCTGCACCTGCTCGGCTACGACCACATGGAGCCCGAGGAGGAGAAGGAGATGTTCGGCCTGCAGTCCACGCTGCTGGAGGGCTGGCGCTCCACCCCGCGGGACCCGGTCACCGGAGAACCGACCGCGGCGGTCACCGCCCGGCCGCCGGTGCCGCCCGCGGTGCCCAGGGAGCCGGGGACCCGATGAGCCCGACAGCGGTGGTCCTGCTCGTGATCGCCGTCTGCCTGGTCCTGCTGGCCGGTCTGTTCGCCGCGCTGGACGCCGCCCTGCAGCGGTTGTCCAAGGCGCGGGTGGAGGAGATGCGCCGGGACGGGGTCAAGCGCGCCGCCGCCCTGGAGCAGGTCGTCGAGGACCGGTCCCGGCACGTGGCGCTGCTGCTGCTGCTGCGGATCGTCTGCGAGATGACCGCGGCGGTGCTGGTGGCCGACGTCCTGTTCGCGTTCTTCGACGGGGTCGCCGTCCGGGTGGTCACCGCCGCCGGCGTGATGGTGGTGGTCAGCTACGTGCTGATCGGGGTCGGCCCGCGCACCGTGGGGCGGCAGCACGCCTACACCGTCGCCCTGGCCGGGGCGCCGCTGATCCGGCTGCTGGGCCGGGTCCTCGGCCCGGTCGCGACGCTGCTGATCCTGGTCGGCAACGCGATCACCCCCGGCCGGGGCTACCGCGACGGGCCGTTCTCCAGCGAGGTCGAGCTGCGCGAGCTCGTCGACATGGCCGAGGAGCGCGGGGTCGTCGAGGCCGGCGAGCGGAACATGATCCACGGGGTCTTCGAACTGGGGGACACCATCGCCCGCGAGGTGATGGTGCCCCGCCCGGACGTGGTGTGGATCGAGAGCACCAAGTCGCTGCGGCAGGCGCTGGCGCTGGCGCTGCGCAGCGGGTTCAGCCGCATCCCGGTGATCGGCGAGAACGTCGACGACGTCCTGGGCATCGTGTACATGAAGGACCTGGTCCGGCGCTCGCAGGGCGTCACCGACCCCCGCAACGGCCCCCGGGTCGACGAGCTGATGCGGCCGGCCACCTTCGTGCCGGAGTCCAAGCCGGTCGACGAGCTGCTGCGCGAGATGCAGGCGCAGCGCACCCACATGGCGGTGGTCGTCGACGAGTACGGCGGCTTCGCCGGCCTGGTCACCATCGAGGACATCCTCGAGGAGATCGTCGGCGAGATCGACGACGAGCACGACGCGGTGCAGCGCCCACCGGTGGAGGAGCTGACCGACGGCTCGGTGCGGGTCACCGCGCGGCTGCCGGTGGGCGACCTGGCCGACCTGTTCAAGGTCGAGCTGCCCGAGGACGACGACGTCGAGACCGTCGGGGGGTTGCTGGCCCGCGAGCTGGGCCGGGTGCCGATCGAGGGTTCGATGACCGAGGTCGGCGGGCTGCGGCTGGTCGCGGAGAGCACCGGGGGACGGCGCAACCGGATCGACACGCTGCTGGTCTGCCGGGTGGCCGACCCCGGCGACGGCGGGGGCGGTGCCGAGGACGGCGGAACGGCCGGTCGCCAGCCGCTGCCGGCCGCCGTGGAAGGCTGATCCGCTGTGAGTGACGCCCCGACCCTGGACCCCGAGGACGCCAAGCTGGTCACGCTCGCCCGTTCCGCCCGCGGCCGCACCGGCGCGCCGGAGGGGGCGGCGGTGCGCGACTCCGACGGCCGCACGTACCTGGCGGCCACGGTGTCGCTGCCCTCGCTGCAGCTGTCGGCGCTGCAGGCGGCGGTCGCCGCCGCGGTCGCCAGCGGGGTGACGGGGCTGGAGGCCGCCGTCGTGGTCAGCGCCGCCGACGCGGTCGAGGACGCCGGGCTGGCCGCCGTCCACGATCTGACGCCGTCCGCGCCGGTGCACCTGGCCGGCCCCGACGGCGTCGTCCGCAC
>JAICZD010000165.1 GCA_025933855.1 Modestobacter sp.
CGAAGGCCCGCGCATAGCGGGCCATCACCGCGCCGATGCGGCCCAGGCCGAGCAGACCGAGGGTGGAGCCGGCCAGCTCGATGCCCAGGTGCTCCTGCCAGCGCCCGGCGCGGACGGCGCGGTCGTCGGCGACGACGTCGCGGGCCACCGCGAGCACCAGCGCCCAGGCCAGCTCCGCGGCCGCCCCGGAGCCGCCGGCGGTGCCGCTGACCACGATGCCCTGCCGGGCGGCGGCGGCCAGGTCGATGGCCGCATTCGCCATCCCCGTCGTCACCAGCAGCCGCAGCCGGGGCAGCCGGGCCAGCAGGTCGGCGGGGAAAGGTGTGCGCTCGCGCATCGCCACCACCACGGCGGCGTCGGCCAGCCGGTCGACCAGCGCGTCGACGTCCGGCAGGTGGTCGGTGTACCGGACGACGTCGGCCCGGCCGGCCAGCGGCGACCAGTCGGCGACCGACAGCGCGACGTCCTGCCAGTCGTCGAGGACGGCGACGGCAACCGGGGCGGGCACGGCCGGAACTCTGCCGGGTCCGGGCCGGCGGCGCACCGCGAGTTGTCCGCCTCGCAGCGCGCGGGCAGGCTGTCCCCCCACCCAGACCAGACCCCAGGATCGGACGCCGTGACCGCACCCCAGGACCCCGCCCCTGCCGCCGCTGCTCCCCCGGTGCCTGCCGCCACCGGGCCGGTCGACCCGACGGCAGCCGCGATCGCCGCCGGGTACGCCTTCACCGGCCCGGCGCTGGCCCTCGGGTCGGTGGTGCACGGCGGCCGGGCCCACCCGGGCGCCCAGGTCCGCATCCCGCTGTCGATGATGACCCGGCACGGCCTGGTCGCCGGGGCCACCGGCACCGGCAAGACCAGGACCCTGCAACTCATCGCCGAACAGCTGTCGGCGGCCGGGGTGCCGGTCGTGCTCGCCGACGTCAAGGGCGACCTGAGCGGCCTGGCCCGGCCCGGCGCCCCCGGCGACCGGATCAGCCGGCGGGCCGCCGACACCGGTGATGACTGGACACCCGCCGCGGCCCCGGTCGAGTTCCTCGCTCTCGGCGGCCTGGGCACCGGCGTTCCGGTCCGGGCGACCATCACCTCCTTCGGGCCGCTGCTGCTGTCCAAGGTGCTCGGCCTCAACGCCACTCAGGAGAGCTCGCTCGGGCTGGTCTTCCACTACGCCGACCGGGCCGGCCTCCCGCTGCTGGACCTCGCCGACCTGCGCGCGGTGATCAGCTGGCTCACCAGTGCCGAGGGCAAGGCCGACCTGCAGCAGCTGGGTGGGCTGTCCAAGGCCACTGCCGGGGTGGTGCTGCGGGAGCTGATCGGCCTGGAGGACCTGGGCGGCGACGTCTTCTTCGGCGAGCCCGAGTGGGAGACCGGCGACCTGATCCGCACCGACGCGGACGGCCGCGGCGTCATCAGCGCCGTCGAGCTCACCGAGCTGCAGGACCGGCCGGCGCTGTTCTCCACCTTCCTGATGTGGCTGCTGGCCGACCTGTTCGAGGAGCTGCCGGAGGTCGGCGACCTGGACCGGCCGAAGCTGGTGTTCTTCTTCGACGAGGCGCACCTGCTCTTCTCCGGGGCGAGCAAGGCGTTCCTGGAGTCGGTGACCCAGACGGTCCGGCTGATCCGCTCCAAGGGTGTGGGCATCTTCTTCGGAACGCAGAGCCCGACCGACGTGCCGACGGCGGTGCTCGGGCAGCTCGGCAACCGGGTCCAGCACGCGCTGCGCGCCTTCACCCCCGAGGACGCCACCGCGCTGCGCAAGACGGTGCGGACCTATCCGAAGTCGGCCGACTACGACCTCTCCGAGACGCTGACCTCGCTCGGCACCGGCGAGGCGGTGGTCACGGTGCTCGGCGAGCGGGGTGCCCCGACGCCGGTGGCCGTGACCATGCTGCGCGCACCCCGGTCGGCGATGACGCAGCTCGATCCGGCGGAGCAGCAGCAGGCCGTCGCCGCCTCGCCGCTGCAGTCCCGGTACGGCGTCGCCGTGGACCGGGACTCGGCCTACGAGCGGCTGGCCGCCCGGCTCGCTCCGGTGCCCGCGCCGGGCCCCGCGGCCGGGACGACGACCGGACCTCGGCCCGATGAGTGGCACGAGCCCGAACTGGGCAGAACCGGCGGGACGCCGGGCCGTCCGGGCCCGGCGGGTCGCGGACGCCGTCCCCGGCCGGCACCGGCCGACGAGGGCGTGCTCAGCACCGTGCTGCAGTCCTCCGCCTTCCGGAGCTTCGCCCGCTCGGCCGCCTCGGCGCTCGGCCGGGAGATCACCCGCGGCATGTTCGGTACCCGCCGCAAGCGCTGACCTGTGGAGGTGGCAGTAGATGAGGTTCAACGAGGGCGCCGGCCTGGACACCTCCGACGTCTCGGACCTGCGGGGCAGCGGTGGGGGCGGGTTCGGCGGCGGCCGCGGCCTGGCCGTGGGTGGTGGCGGGCTGGGGGTCGTCGGCCTCATCGTGGTGGTGCTCTTCCAGCTGCTCGGCGGCGGCTCGGGAGGCACCGGGGGCAGTGGGCTGACCGGGTTCGGCGGGATCGGTGAGAACCAGTCGGCCGACAACAGCCAGCTCGCCCAGGAGTGCCGGACCGGCGCGGACGCCAACCGCTCGGTCGAGTGCGCCGTCGTCGCCGACGTCGACTCCATCCAGGACTACTGGACCCAGGTGCTGGGCTCGCGGTACCAGCGCACCGACACCGTCTTCTTCTCCGGGCAGGTGCAGACCCAGTGCGGCGCGGCCTCCAGCGGGACCGGCCCGTTCTACTGCCCGGCCGACCAGCTGGTCTACATCGACCTGAGCTTCTACGACGAGCTGACCCAGCGCTTCGGCGCCGAGGGCGGCCTGTTCGTCGACGCCTACGTGCTGGCCCACGAGTACGGCCACCACGTGCAGGCCCTGCTGGGCATCAGCGACCAGGTCAAGGCGGGCGTGACCGGTCCCACCAGCGGCAGCGTCCGGCTGGAGCTGCAGGCCGACTGCTTCGCCGGCACCTGGGCCAACCACGCCGAGACCGTGCCGGACGAGTCGGGCCAGCCGCTGATCGCCGACATCACCGACGACGACATCGCCCGGGCGCTGGACGCCGCCGGCCGGATCGGGGACGACTTCATCCAGCAGAACCTCGGCGGCGGGCAGGTCGACCAGCGCAGCTTCACCCACGGCTCCTCCGAGCAGCGGCAGCGCTGGTTCACCACGGGTTACCGGACCGGCGACCCGGCGCAGTGCGACACCTTCGCCGCCACCGACCTCGGGTGAGCGCGGTCACCCAGCGTGTCGGTGCCTGGCCCCGCACCCGGCCCTCGGGCGCCGCCGGTCCGGGCCGCGGATACCGCTGCCGGGAGTGCTCGGGCAGCCCGAGCGGCCCCGGGCGAGCACGCACAGTGACGAGCATCCGAGATCATTTCTCAGTGATCTCCGTTTGCCCGCCACCCGAGCGGGGGTAACGCATCACCACCGGACGGCGTCCCACTCAGACCCGGTAGGGACGACCCGACAGTCGCCGACCCGGTTCCCCTCGGGGTGCCGGAGCGCCGTCCCCACCGTCCTGGGTCGACGACGCCCCGCGACACCAGACCCACGAACAACGACAGACCATGAAGGATGAGGAGGAACGATGACCCACTCCATCGACACCCCCACACAGCCGCCGCCGAGCGGCGCGAGCAACGTGTCGACCACCCCGTCGACCACCGATGTGGCGAAGGACCAGGCCGGCAACGTGGCCTCGACGGCAGCGTCGGCCGGCAGCCAGGTCGCCTCGACCGCCGCCGACCAGGCCAAGCAGGTCACCCAGGAGACCAAGCGGCAGGCCCAGGACCTCGTCCAGCAGGGCCGCCAGCAGCTGCAGGACCAGGCCCGGACCGGCCAGCAGAAGGCCGGCGCGGGCCTGGCCGAGATCGCCGGTCAGCTGCGCACCATGGTCGAGGGCGGCGGGGAGACCCCGTCCGGCCCGGCCGCCGACCTGGTCCGCCAGGCCGGGGACAAGCTCGAGGAGTTCGCCAACTTCGTGCAGAACCGCGAGCCCGGCGAGCTGCTCGACGAGGTGCGCTCCTTCGCCCGCCGGCGTCCCGGCACCTTCCTGATCGGTGCGGCCGTCGCCGGTGTGGTCGCCGGCCGGCTGACCACCGGCGTGGTCGCCTCGCACAAGGACAGCAGCTCCGGCGGCACGGCCCAGCTGCCGGTCGCGACGCCGTCCTACGCGGAGGAGGGCTACGCCAGCACCACGTACACGACGCCGGCCACCCCCGCCTACGAGACGACCACCGGCTACGAGACGACGGCCGGCTACGAGGGAACCTCCGGCTACGAGACGACCACCCCCGCCGGCTACGCGACCGGCACCGGTTCCGTCCCGCCGCCGCCCTACGGCACCATGCCCCCGGCTGGATCGCCGACGACGACCGCCGGATGGGACGACCCGACCCGCACCTCCGGTGAGGTGGGCCGGCCGTGAGCAGCCCGTACACCGGCGGCGGAGCGCCGCCGCTGGGTGATCCCGGTGCCGGCTACACCCAGGGCGCCACGAGCTACGTGCCCCCGGCGTCCCAGCCCGACTACGGCGACGCCGCGGGGCCGATGACCGAGGAGGGGCACCCGGACGTCGAGGGCACCTCGGTCGGCGACCTCATCGGCGAGGTCACCCGGGACATGTCGACGCTGATGCGCCAGGAGCTCGAGCTGGCCAAGGCCGAGCTCAAGGCCGAGGCGACCAAGGCCGGCGACGAGGTCAAGGCGCAGGCGACCAAGGCCGGCAAGGGCGCCGGGATGCTCGGTGGCGCCGGATTCGCCGGCTACATGATGGCGCTGTTCCTGTCCATCGCACTGTGGTGGGCGCTGTCCCACCTGGTGGGTCACAGCTGGTCGGCTCTCATCGTCGCGGTGCTCTGGGGCATCGTCGCCGCCGTCCTCTACTCGATGGGCCGCAAGCAGCTCAAGCAGGTCGACTTCTCAGGCCTCAAGCAGGTCAACCCCAAGCCCGAGCGCACCGTGGAGACCCTCCAGCAGGTGCCCGGCGCTCTCAAGCCCAACTGACCGGACAGGAGACCGACATGACAAGCAGTGACCCGGAAGTGATCCGGCGCCAGATCGAGGAGACCCGTAGCAACCTCAGCTACGACGTCGACGCACTCAACGAGAAGGTCAACCCGACCCGGGTCGTGGACCGCCGGGTGGGCAAGGCCAAGAGCACCGTGACCGGGCTCAAGGACCGCGTCTTCGGCGCGGCCCAGGGCCACGGCCAGCACGCCAGCGGTGTGGCCTCCAACGCCGCGGGCAACGTGCAGGGCGCGGCCTCCTCGGCCGCCGACAGCGTGCAGAGCGCCGCCTCCAGCGCGGTGGACACGATCCAGCAGGCGCCGGACACCATCCAGCGCCAGGCCCAGGGCAACCCCCTCGCGGCCGGTCTGATCGCCTTCGGCGTGGGCTGGCTCGTCTCCTCCCTGCTGCCGACCAGCGAGAAGGAGAAGCAGCTGGCCGCCCAGGCCGAGACCGCCGTCAAGGAGCACTCGCAGCCGCTGGTCGACCAGGCGAAGAGCGTCGCCCAGGAGATCGGCGACAACCTCAAGCCGGCCGCTCAGGAGGCCGTCGAGTCGGTGAAGTCCACCGCCCAGGAGGGCGTCGAGACGGTCAAGGCAGAGGGCCAGTCCGCCGCGCAGGACGTCCAGGGCACCGCCCAGGACGCCAAGCAGACCGTGCAGGGTCACGCCTCCAGCTGATCCACCCGCACACCGAACGGCCCCCGTCGCGCACCGCGACGGGGGCCGTTTCGTGTGTCCGTGCAAAACGCTCAGACGAAGGCGCTCATCCCGGTGATGGAACGCCCGACGATGAGCGTGTTCATCTGCCGGGTGCCCTCGTAGGAGTACAGCGCCTCGGCGTCGGCGAAGAACCGGACGACGTCGTAGTCCAGCACGATGCCGTTGCCGCCGAACAGCTCGCGGGCCCAGGCGACGGTCTCCCGCCCGCGGCTGGTCACGTAGCTCTTGGCCAGCGACGCCTGGTCGTCGCGGAGCGTGTCGGCCTCCTGCAGCTGGGAGATCCGCACGGTCATGCCCAGGCTGGCGGTGACGTTGCCCAGCATCCGGGCCAGCAGGTCCTGGACCAGCTGGAAGCGCCCGATCGGCTTGCCGAACTGCCGGCGTTCCTTCGCGTAGGCGACCGCCACCTCGTAGGCGCCCAGCTGGCAGCCGACGCCGCTCCAGGCCACCCCGCCGCGGGTCACCTTCAGCACCTTGTTGACGTCCTTGAAGGAGTTGCCGCCCTCGAGCTTGTCCTCCGCGGGGATCCGGCAGTCGGTGAACGTCAGGTCGGCGTTCTGCACGGTGCGCAGGGAGAACTTGTCCTCGATCTTGGTGGCACGGAAGCCGGGGGTGCCCTTGTGCACGATGAAGGTCTTGACCTGGTCGTCGTCCACGTCGCGGGCGAAGACCACCACGATGTCGGCGAAGGTCGCGTTGCCGATCCACCGCTTGGCGCCGTTGAGCACCCACGAGTCGCCGTCCCGCCGGGCCGTGGTGCGCATCCCCCGGGCGACGTCGGAGCCGCCCTCGGGCTCGGTCAGCCCGAACGCGCCGATCGTCTCCAGCCGCATCATCGACGGGATCCAGCGCTGCCGCTGCTCCTCCGAGCCCAGCATCATGATCGAGCCCATCGCCAGCCCGCTGTGCACCCCGACGAAGGTGGCCATCGACGGGTCGACCCGGGCCAGCTCCATCGCCTGGAACCCGGTGAACAGCCGGGACGCGCGGGACCGGCCGTCCCAGTCGTAGGGCCGCCCGACGATGTCGGCCTGCGCCATCCGCGGGATCAGGTCCATCGGGAACTCGGCCGCCGCCCACGCGGCGTTGACCCGCGGCTTCACCTCGCTGTCGAGGAACTCACGCAGCGCCAGCAGCTCCTTCTGCTCGTCGTCGGGCAGGAGGGACTGGTAGCCGAGGAAGTCGGCGGGCAGCAGCAGGTCGGAGGTCATGGCGGCGGGGCCTCTCTGTCGTCGCTCTGTCGTCGTCCGGGACGCGGCGGAACCGCGGCGTCGCGAAATGGTGTCACCGCCGATGCTGCCCTTCATCCCCCCGGCCAGCCACCGAAGACCGCACCGGGCCGCTGGCGCCGGGCCGGTCAGTTCAGCGCGCGGGTGCCCGCAGGCAACGTCCCGCCGGCCACGATCTCCGCCGCGGCGTCCTGCAGCGCGGTGAGCGCCACCCGCTGGGTGAACGGCCCGGTCGAGACCCGCGCGACGCCGAGTTCCTGCAGCTCCCGGGCGGGCAGTGACCTGCCCGGGACGCTGATCACGGTGAGCTTGTTCGGCCCCAGTCCGTCGACCAGCGCGGCGATCTCCTCGCGGGCCACCACGCCGGGCAC
>JAICZD010000209.1 GCA_025933855.1 Modestobacter sp.
ACCCGGTCGTAGCCGCCGATGCCGAAGTTGTCCTCGGCGGACACGCCGCCGGAGTAGTCCAGCGAGTGCTTGCCGGTGAGGACCATCGCGCTGTCCGGGGTCATGATCAGGATGCCCTTGGTGTGCAGCAGCATCGTGGCCTCGGCGTTCCAGTACGGCTGGGCGCCCACGTTGATCCCGGCGACGACGACGTTGACCTCTCCCCCGGCCTGCGTGAACTCGATGATCCGTCGCAGCGCCCGGGCTACCCAGTCCATGTTCTCCGTGCCGCTGTCCATCGAGATCCGCGCGCCCGAGGAGAGCGCGAACCACTCGACGGGCATGCCGCGCGCCTCCGCCAGGTCGAGCGCGGCGGTCACCCGGGCGCATTCCGCTTCGGCGACGGTCCCCAGCTGCTTGGTCGGGTCGCCGAAGAGGGCCACCCGGCTCATGCCCTCGGGGTAACGCTTGGTGGGCGTGGTCACCACACCGACGACGATGCCCGCCCGGTTTCGCCCGGGCGGCCGCTCGACCGGGACGAGCCGGCCGTGGTCGAGGTCGTGCTCCACGAAGGAGCCCTCCGATCCGGCCAGCAGCGGCACCAGCTCGTAGGGGTACACCGCGCCCCGAGCGCGCGAGCTGAGCACCTTCTCGGTGTAGTCGTCCAACGCCGGAACGGGCTCCGTGGGACTGTCCGTCAGCTGTAGCTGCACGTCGGTTCCCGGCCGGTACGAGACGTGCAGCGCCGCGTCGCGTGCCGGCTGCTGCGACTGCTGCAAGCGCACGTGCAGGACGACGGGCTCGGCGCCCACCGTCAGCGGCGCCGCCGCGCGGGCCAGGGCAGGCACGTGCGACAGCGGCACGTCGATCGACGGCCACGCGTAGAGGAACACCTGGTCGTTGTCCAGCGGACGGCGGCCGCGCAGCCGCGACCGGGCCCGGCGGAGGCTGTCGAGGCAGGCGGTGAGCTGGCGCTGCAGGGTCGGGAACCCGGCGATCTCGCCGGCGTCGTCCCGCAGCGGGGCCAGGTCGCAGACCTCGGCCATCGCGATGAGGCGCTCGTCGTCCGGTTTCTCCTTCGCGGTGACGCGGAACAGGTAGGTGCCCTCGGCCGACGGCAGCCGTTCTCCGTCGAAGTTCTGCAGCCGCCACAGGTTCAGCCGCTGCGCCGTCACCGCGTGCAGGCCGCGGATCAACCGGTCCTCGGCCAGCCCGTCGCCCGACCGCACCAAGGTGACCTGTTCGATGCCACCTGCGGGCGTGCAGACGGTCACCGTCACGCGGCGGACCGGCAGCACCGTCTCCAGCCGGCCGAGCATCCGGTGCAGCTGGGTGGCCATGTCATCGGCATCTTCGGGTCGGTCCGGCCACGACAGGTACACATCCAGGAGCAGCGACCGGGGCGCGACGACGTCGGCACCCAGCCGGGCGACCTCGCACAGCGCGGCAGGCAGGTCCTGCCGCCGCACCATCAGGGCGACCAGCCGCAACCGGGTGCCGGCCCTGTCGTAGCCGGCGGTCACCCACGAGCTGCCGCCGAACGCGAAGGACCGCACGTCCCTCAGGTGACAGGTCCGGTAGTGGCTGCGGGTCAGCACCTCGAGGATCGGGTCCGGCTCGGCCACGTCGCGCTGGAAGCGCTGCGCCAGCAGCCGGGTGAGGAGTTCGGGGCCGGCGGCCAGTGCCTCGATGCGCCGCACGACCTCACCGCCGACGCCACGGGCAGTGGCCTCGTCCAGCTCGGCCAGCAGCCGGCCGGCATCGTCGAGGGCCGCCCGGCGCGCCTCCCGGACGACGGGCTCCTCGACGTAGCGGTAGCGCACCGCCCGGGCCAGGTCGGCCACGGCGGGATGGCGCAGCCGGGTGGCGACGACCAGCCGGTCGAGGACGTCGCCCACCTCGGCCCGCGACGGCCCCGCGGGCGGGGGGGCCGCGCAGAGCCAGCGATCGAGGAGGGCCAGCACCGCGGGCAGCTGATCGGCCACCCGCTGCTGGGCGAGGAAGATCCGGTGCACCGCCACCTGCAGTTCCGGCCCGGCTCGGAGGTCCTCGACGTCGTAGTGCCGCAGGGCCCGGCGCAGCCGGGTCCGGAAGCTCTGCGGCAGCCCGGCACGTTCGGCGTCCAGCGAGTGGAGGTAGGCGTGGAAGAACGCCTGGGGGCTGCCGACCGGCTGATCCGCCTGCTCCTTGCCGGCCGGGCAGGTGCGGGACAGCTCGGTCACGTCGGCGAAGGCGGCGAGCACGCCGAGCTCGCCGTGCAGCAGCGTCCCGTCGTCATCGGGAAGGCCGTCGCGGGCCGCGGCGTACTGCTCCACGAGCTGCCGGGCGTACCGCGCGCCGCCGTCGTAGCCGCTGATCAGCGCCCGCAGCGCGGCCAGCAGGCAGAGCGCCCGGTCCCTCGGGTCCGCCGCGGGCGCGTCTGCGGGCTCGGGCAGCGCCACGCGCTCCCCCGCCGTGACCCCGGCGTCGCCACCGGTGCGCTGGAGGCTCAGCAGGGAGGCACCGGCGTCCACGTGCGCGTTGGCCCGGACGAACACCTCACGGACGCGGCCGGCGAACGGCGCCTGCAGCGCGGTCTCCATCTTCATGCTCTCGAGGACGGCAACGGCCTGTCCGCGCTCGACGTCCTGCCCGGGTACGACCCGTACCGCGACGACGACGGCCGGGGCCGGCGCCCGCACCACCCCTCCGGTGTCGCGGGCCACGCGGTACGTGACGCCGTCGACCTCCACGAGGTGCGAGCCGGGAGCCGGGACGGCCACGATCGAGTACCGCTTCGCACCGACCGACAGCCAGCTCTCGAGTGGACCGAGCCGGTCCACGTCGACGTCGACGTACCGGCCCTCGAGTTCCACGCGGTACCGGTTGCGGTCGAGTGAGGCGACGGTCAGCCGGTAGACCTGCCCGCGCATGCCCAGCTCCACGGCGCGGCCCACCTGGCGGGGCGCCCGCGGGCAGCCACCCCGGGCCGAGGCGAGGAACGCGGTCCGCTCCCCCTCCTCCTCGGTGGCCGCGACGTCGATCGCCACCTGGACCAGCGCCGCCCAGGCGTCGCCGGTCGACCCCGGACCAGTGACGGTCCCCGTGCGGTCCAGCCAGCCGGTGTCCGCCGTCCCGGCGACCACCTCCGGCCGGTCCAGGACATCCAGCAGGAAGGACTTCGTCGTCGTCCCGCCCCGCAGCACGACCCCGGTCTCCCGGACGGCGCACCGCAGCCGGGCCAGCGCCTCGGGACGGTCCCGTCCCCACGCGATGACCTTGGCGATCATCGAGTCGTAGAGCGGCGAGATGTCATCACCCACGTCGAAACCGGTGTCGACCCGGATCCCGGGACCGGCGGGCAGACGCAGGAGCTCGACCCGCCCCGGAGCCGGCGCGAACCCCTGCTCGGCGTCCTCGGCGTTCAGCCGCGCCTCCACGGCGTGTCCGGACGGCTCCGGCGGATCCCCGGCGAGCCGGCCTCCCTCGGCCACGTGCAGCTGCAGCTTCACCAGGTCCAGGCCGGTGGTCTGCTCCGTCACGGGGTGCTCGACCTGCAACCGCGGGTTCACCTCCAGGAACGTGAACGCCTGCTCCGCCGGCTGGAACAGGAACTCCACGGTCCCGGCACCGACGTAGCCCGCGGCCCGCGCCAGCGCGGTCGCCGAGTTCCGCAACGTCGCGTCCTGCTCGCCGGTCAGCGCGGGCGAGCTTGACTCCTCCACGATCTTCTGGTTGCGCCGCTGCACCGAGCAGTCCCGGACGCCGGGTGCCCAGACCGTTCCGTACCGGTCGGCGATCACCTGCACCTCGACGTGCCGACCGCCCTCGACCAGCCGCTCCATGAACACGACCGGGTCCCCGAACGTGCGCTCCGCCTCCGCCCGGGTGCGCAGGAGCGCCTCCGCCAACTCGGCCTCGCAGCGGACGACCCGGATCCCGCGCCCGCCGCCGCCGCGACTGGCCTTGACGACGAGGGGATATCCGATGACCTCCGCATGACGGCGGCCGTCCTCGGGACCGGCGACCGGACCGCGGCTCCACGGCACCACCGGTACACCTGCCTCCTCCGCGAGGAGCTTGGCCTCGACCTTGGCACCCAGCAGCCGCATCGCCTCGGGCGGTGGCCCGATGAACGTCACGCCGAGATCGGCACACAGCGCTGCGAACCCTGGGTCCTCCGCGACGAAGCCCCATCCCACCCACGCGGCGTCAGCGCGGCACGTGCGCAGCGCCCGGGCCAGTTCCCCGTGGTCGAGGTACGGGCTCCGGTCGCCGGTCCTCCGGAGCACGACCGCTTCGTCGGCGGCGCGCACGAACGTGGCCCGCCGTTCGGCCTCGGTGTGCAGCGCGAGCACCCGGGCATCCGTGCCGTGCTCGGCGTTCAACTCCCGGACGGCACGGATGAGCCGCATGGCCGGCTCACCCCGGTTGACCACGGCGATGCGTCGGAACACTCGCGAGCACCTCCTCCTGGCGGTGGGCCGGAGCCGACGGGACCCATCCCGCGATCGGCGTCAATCGGTGGCGTATCCCCATTCCTCGAAGTTGCGTCGCCAGGCGCGCCCGACGTCGTGGCGGAGCGACGGCGACAGATCCGGATAGGTGTTCTTCCGGTACTGGGCCTGGGAGTCGACATAGCGTTCCAGGGCCGGCCGCATGGCGTCGAAGCCGGCCAGACCGAGCTGGTCGTAGATCCGCCGGACCTGACCCACCGGGTCCTGCTCCAGTTCCTCGAACGACAGCTCGTGGAAACGGCCGTCAGGGATGAGCGATCGCTCCTCGAAGAAGGCCTCGTACATGGTCGTGAAGCGCGTGATGACCAGATCCGTGATGTGCCGGTCCTCGATCGGTTGGAGGCCCATCGTCGCGACGCTCACCCGGGTCTGCCGCTGCGTGGACTGGAACACGGCGTAGGGATTGCGGTGGATGTGGACGAACCGGGCGTCGGGGAACGTGTCGAGCAGCAACTTGATGCGGCTGGTGTGCGGCGGCGACTTGAGTACGAGGGGACGTTCGTACTTCCAGGTCAGCTTGCGGTAGAAGCGGGTGAGTGCCGCGGCCCACTCGGCGATCTCCCGCTCGGGCACCCCTCGGAAGGTCAGGTACTTCTGGTACTCGTCCCTGTCCCGCGGGAACACCCAGGTCAGGAACGGCGACCGCAGCGTGCCGCACGTCGCGAACTCGTCCTCGAACGGAACGGTGGCATTCAGCGCGACATTGTCCATCATGCGCGTGCTCGGGGACACGAAGAGGGCTTTCGAGTACCGCTCGGTCGTCAGGAAGGTGTGCGGGTTCAGCACCTGGTAGATGTTCGGGTAGGCGAACTGCGTATCGAGGGCCAGCAGGTTGTGCAGATGCGTCGTCCCGTTGCGCCAGTGCCCGAGGATGAAGAGGGGGGGCATGATCTGAGCACGCGATGTCTCGGGGCCGTGCACCCGCTCCTCGTACCTGCCGACCACCGAGTTCAGGAGGCCCGTGCCGGCCATGAAGAGCGCCCGCGGCACGTACCGCGGCGCCACCGCGAAGCGGTGCTTCCGGAGCAACCGCAGGTACTCCCCGAAGGTCAAGCCGTACAAGCTGGTGGTCAACCAGTTGGCGAGGAAGACGCGGAGCTCCTCGGTCGAGTCCGACCGGTCGCCTGGTGCAAGAGCGGTCACGACAGTTCTCCCGATGCTCGATCAGTCACAGCCACACCGGCCATTGCAGGAAACTGACGGGCAGCACATCGCTGCCCTCGGTGGCCAGCGCCGCCGCATAACCGGGTGCGGGAGCCACGTCCTGGACAGCCCACCGGGCGGACGCTCCCGGGTCGCCGTGGATCCTGAGCGGGCGCCCCGGTTCGAACGGCGCCAGCGAGACATCGATCCGGCCCAGCGCGCAGGACAGGCCCTGGCCCCAGGCCTTCGCGCAGGCCTCCTTGCGGGTCCAGGCACGGAAGAAGGCGGCCCGCTGCTGGTCGGGCGGGAGGCCTCGGAAGACCGCATGCTCCCGCGGCGAGAAGACC
>JAICZD010000284.1 GCA_025933855.1 Modestobacter sp.
CCGGCCAAGGGGGTGCGGATCACCCACCGCGGCATGGTCCTCACCGGCCGGGCCTTCGCCGAGCGGCTGGGCGAGCCCGCCGGCCGGGTGTGGCTGAACCCGATGCCGCTGTTCCACACCGCCGGCAACGTGCTGGGGGTCGTGGGCGCGCTGTGGCAGCGCGCCGAGCACGTCGTGCTGCCGTTCGCGGCCGGTCCGGTGCTGCAGGCGCTGGCGGGCTCGCGGGCGACGATGCTGTCGGCCTCGCCCACGCTGCTGGACCTGCTGGCCGCCCATCCGGACCGGCCGGCGACCGACCTGACGGCGCTTCGGGTGCTGTTCACCGGCGGGCAGACCGTCACCCCGGGGTTCGTCGACCGGGTGGAGGCGGTGTTCGATGCGCGGCTGTCCATCACGTTCGGCATGACCGAGACCTGCGGCGCGGTGCTGATGACGTCCCCGGCCGACCCCGACCCGGTCCGCCGGGAGACGGTCGGTGCCCCGCTGGCGGGCACCGACGTCCGGATCGCCGGTCCCGACGGAGCGCCGGTGCCGCCGGGGGAGCCCGGGGAGATCTGGGTGCGCGGGCCGCGGATCACCCGGGGCTACCTGGACGACCCGGTGGCCACCGCCGCGGCGATCGACCCCGACGGCTGGCTGCACAGCGGGGACCTCGCGGTCATGGACGCCGCCGGTGCCTGCCGGGTGGTCGGCCGGCTCAAGGACATGATCAAGACCGGCGGGGAGAACGTGTCCCCGGTCGAGGTCGAGGAGGTGCTGGCCGGGCATCCCGCGGTCGCCCGGGCCGCGGTCGTCGGCGCGCCGGACGAGCGCTGGGGGGAGCTGGTGGTGGCCTTCGTCGTCCCGGTGCCGGGTGCAGAACCCCGGGTCGAGGAGCTGGCGGCCTTCTGCCGGGACCGGCTCTCGCCGTTCAAGGTGCCCCGGTCCTGGCGGATCGTGGACGATCTGCCGATGACCGCCTCGGCCAAGGTGCAGCGCGCCGAGCTCCGCCGCTGGGCGGCCGGCCCGCAGCCGGCGGAGGCCGGGGCGTGAGGCCCGGGCTGCTGGAGGACCTGACCGCCGAGGGTCAGGCACTGGACGACCTGCTGAGCGTCCTGGCGCCCGAGGACTGGGCGCGGGACACCGCCGCCGCCGGCTGGACGGTCGCCGACCAGCTGGCCCACCTCGCCTGGACCGACGAGGCGGCGCTGCTGGCCGCCACCGACCCGGCGCGCTTCGCCGGCCGCGCGGCGGAGCTGCTCGCAGCGGTGGACGCGGCCGCCGACGGATCCACCGAGGCGCCGCCGACCCTGCTGGCGCGCTGGCGGCTGGGCCGCAGCCGGCTGGCGGCGGCGCTGGCGGCCGTGCCGGACGGCACCCGGCTGCCCTGGTTCGGGCCGCCGATGAGCGCGGCGTCCATGGCCACCGCGCGGCTTATGGAGACCTGGGCGCACGGGGTGGAAATCGGCGACGCGCTCGGCCGGCCGCCGCGGGAGCCCGCCGGCCTGGACCACGTGGCGCACCTGGGGGTGCGGACCCGCGGCTTCGCCTTCGCCGCGCACGGCCTGCCGGCGCCCGAGGCGCCGATCCGGGTGGAGCTCACCCGGGCCGACGGCTCGGTCTGGGCCGACGGGCCGGTGGACGCCGCGCAGCGGGTTCGCGGTCCGCTGCTGGACTTCTGCCTGCGGGTGGTGCAGCGCCGCCGCCGCGCCGACCTGGCGCTGGTCGCGACCGGCCCGGACGCCGACACCTGGCTGGACGTGGCACAGGCCTTCGCCGGGGCACCCGGGGCAGGCAGCGAGTTCGTGACGGACCGGTCCGGCCCGGACGACGTCCGGCCCGACGACCACTGACCTTCCATCGGACGGAAGTCGACTGTCGCCCGGCCGTGACGGCGGTCACCCTGGATCCGTCGAGGACGGCAGCCGTCGAAGGGATCCCATGACGTCGATCGTGCAGAACCAGTGGTACGTGGCCGCCTACGGCCGGGAGGTCGGCCGGGAGCTGTTCAGCCGCACCGTCTGCGGCGAGTCGATCCTGTTCTGGCGCACCGAGGCCGGCGAGGTGACGGCGATGAGCGACCGCTGCGTGCACCGCCGGTTCCCGCTCTCCCAGTCGCCCAGCCACCTGGACGGCGACACCGTCGTGTGCGGCTACCACGGCTTCACCTACGGCCCGGACGGCGGCTGCGTCGCCGTGCCGGGCCAGACCCGGATCCCGCGCACCGCCCGGCTCAAGGCCTACCCCGTCGTGGAGCAGGACAGCTTCGTCTGGGTCTTCATCGGCGACCCGGCGCAGGCCGACACCACCCGGATCCCGCGGGCGCCCTGGCTGGACTCCGAGGGTCACACCACGGTCTGCGGCATGGAGCCGCTGGCGGCCCGGGCCAGCCTGCTGGTCGACAACCTGATGGACCTCTCGCACGAGACCTACCTGCACGGCGGCTACATCGGCACGCCGGAGGTGGCCAACACCCCGATCACCACCGAGGTCGACGACGAGGCCGGCGTGGTCTACGTCAGCCGGCACATGGACGACGCCGACTGCCCGCCGTTCTACGCCACCAGCACCGGCATCACCGGGCGCATCGTGCGCTGGCAGGACATCGAGTTCCACCCGCCGTGCCTGTACCTGCTGCACAGCCGGGTCGCGCCGGTCGGCGTGCTGCCCCGCGAGGACGGCACCGACCCGGACGGCTTCCACGTCGAGGTCGTCTACGCGATCACCCCGGAGACCGAGTCCAGCACGCATGACTTCTGGGCCGTCGCCCGCGACTTCGCCCTCGACGACCAGGGCGTCTCGGACTTCCTGCGGGAGAGCAACCGCACCGTCGTCCTGCAGGACGGCGTCGCCCTCGACGTGCTGGAGACGGTGCTGACCGGCGAGCCCGACGGCTACCAGGAGCTGTCCATCAACATCGACACCGGCGGGCTGGCCGCCCGGCGGATCATCGCGCGGCTGGCCGCCGAGGGCCGCGGCGAGCCCGCCCCGGCCGCGCGCACGCCGGCGCGGGCCGCGGCAGGCACCCGGTGAGCGAGCGCCCCGACGGACTGCCGTCCGCCGACGTCCCGCTGAACGCCGCCGAGGTCAACTCGGTGCGGCACGGGGACCTCACGCTGCCGGCCCCGCGCCAGGTGCTGGACGGCGACCGGGTGCTGCGGGTGAACTGGCTGCCCGGCTCGGACCGGCTGCGCGGGCTGTGCTTCTGCGGCGCGGAGGCAGAGGCGTCGGACCCCAACGAGATGTGGGCGTGGCTGCTGGCCCACCCCGACCACCCGG
>JAICZD010000043.1 GCA_025933855.1 Modestobacter sp.
CGGCGGCGCTGCGACCGACGTGGGGGGGGACGCCGGGGTCGTGCGCGAGGTACCGCAGGCGGTCGGCGCGGGCGGCCCCGAGCCGCTGGCTGGCCCTGGCGCCGCCGCCGGCGTCGACGACGGCCGCGCTGGCGGCGCGCATCCCGGCCAGGCAGTCGGCTGCCCGGGCGAGGTGGTTCCGCTCGGCGGTGAGGACGGGATCGGGGGTGGTCTCTACCTCGATCGTGGCAGGCACGGTCGAAGGACGTTACGCCGCGCCGCCGCCGGACTCAACCAGCCGCGGAGAGGCCCCGGCCATGTGTAGGGACACCGGTTTCGGAACATCCACAGGCATGACCAGTGAGCCTGCGCTGCCCTCAGTCATCGGGGCGATCGCCGACGACCGCACCGGCACCCCCCTCGGCACGGTGACCGCCGTCTTCGTCGACGACGTCACCGGGGAGCCGACCTGGGTCGGCCTCACCGACGGCCTGCACGCGGCCCCCGACCCGACCGACATCGCGCTCGTCGCGCCGATCGGCGGTGCGGAGTCCGCCGGCGGCCGGCTGCGGCTGGCCGTGTCCGCCGACGCCGTGCGCACCGCGCCCCGGCCGGCGCAGGCCGACCGGCTGTCCCCGGCCGAGGAGGAGACCCTGCGGGCCCACTACGCCTCCGCGGCCCGGGCCGCGGAGGACGACGTCCCGGCGGACGCCGTCGCCGGGGACGGCGGAACGGGGGACCGCCTGTCCGGGGAGGCCGTGGCCGGGGACACCGTGGCCGGGGACCGCCTCCTCGAGGACGCCGGGGACCGGCGCGAAGCTCCCCAGGACAACGCGATGACCCGCTCGGAGGAGCGGCTGCGCGTGGACAGCGTGCGCGAGCCCTGGGCGCGGGCCGTGCTGCGGATCGACGCGGTCACCGAGGAGATCATGGTGCCGGTGACGGTGACCCGGCAGGTGGCCCGCGTCGAGTACCTCCCGCTGCGCCCGGGCGACGTCACCGCCGCCACCTCCGGCGCCGCTGCCGATACCCCTTCCGGCGCCGGGGAGGACGACGACCGGTCCACCGGCTGGGTCACGCTGTACGGCGAGCGGCCGGTCGTGACCGTGGAGCGCGCGCCGCTGGAACGGGTGCGCCTGGCGACGTCGTGGGTCACCGAGCAGCAGGCGGTGTCCGAGACGCTGCGCCGGGAGAGGATCGCCCTGGACAGCGACCTGGACGGCGACCTGCCGAGCCGCTGACGGCTGGCGGCCGGCCCCCCGGGTCGGCCGGCGGCATCCGGCGCCAGCCACCAGTCCCGCGCCGCGGTGATCCGCTCGGGCCGGACGACGTGGCTTTAGCCCGAAAAAGTCCCGGGCTTTAGCCCGAAAAAGTCCCGGGCCGCCGGCGAACTCGTCGTAGGCCCGACGTCGTCGCCAGCACCAGCCCGCCCCCGGGACGCCGCCGGCTCCTGCACCGCGGACAGCGCGTCGCCGGCCGGAGCCGGACCACGCCGGCCGGCCGGCACACCCCGGGCGGTGGTCGCAGGCCGGGCGTGACGGGGTGGGGCCGGCTGTCCAGGCGGCCGTCGCCGGCCCCGGCGGGAGCTGACCAGGCCGGGCCGGTCCCCCGGCGCCGCACCGTCTGCACGGTCGGCCACCGGAACAACCCGTCGGGATACGTGGACGTCCAAGCAGTTCGGCGGTAGGATGGTTTGACGTCCACGTATCCCGCACCGCTGTCAGGAGTCCCATGGCCGAGCTGCACGTCCCCACCCATCCGGTCCGCTTCGTGACCGCGGCCAGCCTGTTCGACGGCCACGACGCGGCGATCAACGTGATGCGGCGGCTGCTGCAGTCGCAGGGCGCCGAGGTCGTCCACCTCGGGCATGACCGCAGCGTGCAGACCGTCGTCCGGGCGGCGCTGGAGGAGGACGTGCAGGGCGTCGCGCTGTCGTCCTACCAGGGCGGGCACGTGGAGTACTTCAGCTACCTGGTCGAGGAGCTCGCCGCCCACGGAGCCGGGCACGTGCAGGTCTTCGGCGGCGGTGGCGGCGTGATCGTGCCCGAGGAGATCGCCCTGCTGCGGTCCCGCGGGGTGCGGATCTTCGCCCCCGAGGACGGCCAGAAGCTCGGCCTGCCCGGAATGATCAACACCCTGATCGCGGCCTGCGACGTCGACCTCGCCGCGCAGGGTCCGGACGTCGACGCGCTGACCGCCGGCGACCCGGCCGCGCTGGCCCGGGCGATCACCGTGCTGGAGGCCGGCCGCTCGGCCCAGCTCGCCGACCGGGTCACCCGGGACGCCGCGTCCCGCACCGTGCCCGTGCTCGGCATCACCGGCACCGGCGGATCGGGGAAGTCCTCGCTCACCGACGAGCTGCTGCGCCGGTTCCGGCTGGACAACGAGGACAAGCTGCGGATCGCCGTCCTGGCGGTGGACCCGACCCGCCGGCGGGGCGGCGGCGCGCTGCTCGGTGACCGGATCCGGATGAACGCGCTGGAGACCGGCGACCGCAACCGCACCTTCTTCCGCTCGCTGGCCACCCGCACCGCCGGCGGCCAGCTGCCCGAGCACCTCGCGGACGTGGTCGCCGCGGTCAAGGTCGCCGGGTTCGACCTGGTCATCATCGAGACCCCCGGCATCGGCCAGGGGGACGCGGCGATCCTGCCGTTCAGCGACGTCTCGCTGTACGTGATGACGCCGGAGTTCGGCGCCGCCTCGCAGCTGGAGAAGATCGACATGCTCGACTTCGCCGACGTCGTGGCCATCAACAAGTACGAGCGGCGCGGCGCCGAGGACGCCCGCCGCGACGTCGCCCGGCAGATGGTGCGCAACCGGGAGGCGTTCGGCACGCCGTGGGACCAGATGCCGGTGTTCGGCACGTCGGCGGCCCGGTTCAACGACGACGGCGTCACCGCGCTGTACCAGCACCTCAAGGGCCTGCTCGCCGACCGTGGGCTGCCGGTGAGCAGCGGTGTCCTCCCCCGGGTCGACGTCCGGGCCTCGACCGGGCTGACCAGCGTCGTCCCGGCGGCGCGGGCGCGCTACCTCGCCGACGTCGCCGACGCCGTCCGGTCCTACCACCGCACCACCGCCGAGCAGGCCGAGCTGGCCCGCCGCAGCCAGCACCTGTCCACCGCCGCGCAGCTGCTCGCCGGCGAGGCCGCCGAGCAGGCCCGCGACCTCTCCACGGCGATCGAGGGCGAGCTGCTGCCCGCCGTGCGCAGCCAGCTGCAGGAGTGGCCGGCCCGGGTCGAGGAGTACTCCGGCGACGAGCTGGTCTACACCGTCCGCGGCAAGGAGATCCACACCCCGCTGACCCGCACCACGCTGAGCGGCAACCCCGTCCGCCGGGTCGCCCTGCCGCGCACCCAGGACGCCGCCGAGCTGCTCGGCTGGCTGCGCCGGGAGAACCTGCCCGGCTTCTTCCCGTACACCGCGGGGGTGTTCCCGTTCAAGCGGGCGGGCGAGGCCCCGGCCCGGATGTTCGCCGGAGAGGGCGACGCCTTCCGCACCAACCGGCGCTTCCAGCTGCTGTCGGCCGGCAGCGAGGCGACCCGGCTGTCCACCGCCTTCGACTCGGTGACCCTCTACGGCCGCGATCCCGACCCGCGGCCGGACGTCTACGGCAAGGTCGGCACCTCCGGGGTGTCGATCGCCACGGTCGAGGACATGAAGGTGCTCTACAGCGGGTTCGACCTGTGCTCGCCGACCACGTCGGTGTCCATGACGATCAACGGCCCGGCGCCGGCCATCCTGGCGATGTTCCTGAACACCGCGATCGACCAGCGGTTGGACCGGTTCCGCGAGGAGGAGGGCCGCGAGCCCGACGAGGCCGAGGCCGAGGACATCCGCGCGTGGGTGCTGGCCAACGTCCGCGGCACGGTGCAGGCCGACATCCTCAAGGAGGACCAGGGCCAGAACACCTGCATCTTCTCCACCGAGTTCGCGCTGCGCTGCATGGCCGACATCCAGGAGTGGTTCATCGACCACTCGGTGCGCAACTTCTACTCGGTCTCGATCTCCGGCTACCACATCGCCGAGGCCGGGGCGAACCCGATCAGCCAGCTGGCGTTCACCCTCGCCAACGGCTTCACCTACGTCGAGGCGTACCTGGCCCGCGGCATGTCGATCGACGACTTCGCGCCCAACCTGTCGTTCTTCTTCTCCAACGGCATGGACGCCGAGTACTCGGTGATCGGCCGGGTCGCCCGCCGGATCTGGGCGGTGGCGATGAGGGAGCGCTACGGCGCGAACGCCCGGTCCCAGCAGCTGAAGTACCACGTGCAGACCTCCGGGCGGTCGCTGCACGCGCAGGAGATGGACTTCAACGACATCCGGACGACGCTGCAGGCCCTCTGCGCCATCTACGACAACGCCAACAGCCTGCACACCAACGCCTACGACGAGGCGGTGACCACCCCGAGCGCCCACTCGGTCCGCCGGGCGCTGGCCATCCAGATGATCATCGACAAGGAGTGGGGGCTGGCCGGCAACGAGAACCCGCTGCAGGGCTCCTTCGTCATCGACGAGCTCACCGACCTGGTCGAGGCGGCGGTGCTCGAGGAGTTCGACCGGATCGCCGAGCGCGGCGGGGTGCTGGGAGCGATGGAGACCGGTTACCAGCGCGGCCGGATCCAGGACGAGTCGATGCTGTACGAGCACCGCAAGCACGACGGGTCACTGCCCATCGTCGGCGTGAACACCTTCCTCGACCCGCACCGCGACGAGACGCCCCCGCAGAAGGTCGAGCTGGCCCGGGCCACCGAGGCGGAGAAGCAGTCGCAGCTGGACCGGCTGGCCGACTTCCACGCCCGGCACGCCGCGGACGCCCCGGAAGCGCTGCGCCGGCTGCAGGAGGCGGCGATGCACGGCGGCAACGTGTTCGAGGCCCTGATGGACGCCGTCCGGCACTGCTCGCTGGGCCAGATCAGCGACGCGTTCTTCGAGGTCGGCGGCCAGTACCGGCGCAACGTCTGATGAAGGACCACCCTGCCCGCCGAGAAGGACCCCGTCCTCCTCACCCCTCGCAGGCTCGGGGTGAGCCTCGGGACGGGGCCATCGAGGCTCGGCGCGGGCCCCTGCAGGGCGGCCGTTTCAGCACCTCCCCTCCGCTGCCGGTCGATCCGATCGAGGAGGCGACCCGGCAGTGGCGGGCGCACGGCTGGGACGACGCCGCCGACGGGATGGCCGCGGTCACCTCCCTCATGCGGGCCCAGGCCATCGTGCTGTCCCGGGTGGAGGAGGTGCTGCGGCCGCTGGGGCTGTCCTTCGCCCGCTACGAGCTGCTCATGCTGCTGTCGTTCACCCGCAGCGGAGCGCTGCCGATGGCCCGCGCCGGGGCGCTGCTGCAGGTGCACCCGGCGTCGGTCACCAACGCGGCGACCCGGCTGGAGGCGGCCGGCCTGGTCCGCCGCCGCCCGCACCCGGACGACGGCCGGGCGGTACTGGTGGAGATCACCGAGGAGGGCCGAGCGGTGGCCGACAAGGCCACCGCCGAGCTCAACGCCGGGGTCGTCCGCCCCCCCGGGCTCACCGAGGAGCAGGTGCACACCCAGGTCGGCGTCGTCCGGGAGCTGCGCCGCGGCGCCGGGGACTTCCCGTGACGGGGCAAAGTCGCGACTTTGGCCCCCGGCAGGACGACCTCGGGACGGCGGTGCCGCTGCCGTGCCCGCCACGGCGGATCGTGTCCCTGGTCCCCTCGCTGACCGAGGCGCTGGCCGTGACCGTGCCGGACCGTCTGGTGGGCGCCACCGACTGGTGCACGCAGCCCGCCGGCCTCGCCGTGGCCCGGGTGCGCGGAACGAAGAACCCGGACCGGACGGCGATCCGGGCGCTGCGCCCGGACCTGGTGGTGGCCAACCAGGAGGAGAACCGCCGGCTGGACGTCGACCGGCTGCGGGCGGCCGGGATACCGGTCTGGGTCACCGTCATCGAGTCGGTGGACCAGGCGCTGGCCTCGATGGGCCGGCTGTTCGAGCAGGTGCTGGACGTGGGGACGCCGGAGTGGCTGACCACCGCGGCGCAGGACTGGGCCCGGGCGCCGGAGCTGCCCGGCACCCGGGTCGCCGTCCCGGTGTGGCGCGACCCGTGGATGGTGGTCGGCGCCCGCACGTTCGCCGGCGACCTGCTGGCCCGGCTGGGACTGGTCAACGTGTTCGGAGCGGCCACCGACCGGTACCCGAAGGTCACCCTCGACGAGCTGCGCGCCGCGGCGCCGGAGGTGGTGCTGCTGCCGGACGAGCCCTACGTGTTCACCGCCGCCGACGGGCCGGAGGCCTTTCCCGACATCCGCACGGTGCTGGTGAGCGGTCGGCAGCTCACCTGGTACGGCCCCTCCCTGGCCACCGCCCGCACCGACCTGCTCGACGCGCTGACCGGCGGCATGCGGTGAGCCGGGCACCACGGCCGGGCACAATGGACGGCCAGGCGCGGCCGGAGCACCGGCCCCGCGCAACCGGAAGGAGTGTCGCGACATGCGCGACGCAGTGATCGTCGAGGCCATCCGTACCCCGATCGGGAAGCGCAACGGCAGCCTGGCCGGCGTGCACCCCACCGATCTGTCGGCGCACGTGCTGGAGTCCCTCGCCGCGCGGGCGGGCCTGGACCCCGCCGTGGTGGACGACGTCATCTGGGGGTGCGTCGCCCAGACCGGCGAGCAGACCTTCGACATCGCCCGCAACGCGGTGCTCGCCGCCGGTTGGCCGGAGAGCGTTCCCGGTGTCACGATCGACCGCCAGTGCGGGTCCTCGCAGCAGGCGGTGCACTTCGCCGCCGCCGGCCTGGTCGCCGGGCACTACGACGTCGCCATCGCCGGCGGCGTGGAGTCGATGAGCCGGGTACCCATGGGCTCCTCGACCCAGGGCCAGGACCCGCTGGGCCCCCGGTTCGCCGAGCGCTACGCCGTGAGCCCGAACCAGGGCGTGGGCGCCGAGATGATCGCGGAGCGCTGGGGCCTGTCGCGGACCCAGCTCGACGAGTTCGCGCTCCGCTCCCACGAGCGGGCCGCGCAGGCCCAGGACGACGGCCGGTTCACCGCCCAGATCGCGCCGGTGCCGACCCCGGCCGGCCTGGTGGAGGTGGACGAGGGCATCCGCCGCGGCGGCAGCGTCGAGGGTCTGGCCGGGCTGAAGACCCCGTTCAAGGACGGCGGCGTGATCAGCGCCGGCAACGCCAGCCAGATCTCCGACGGCGCGGCGGCGCTGCTGATGACGACCACCGAGAAGGCAGCGGAGCTGGGACTGACCCCGGTCGCCCGGGTGCACAGCGTGGCGCTCGCAGGTGACGATCCCGTCACCATGCTCACCGCGCCCATCCCGGCCACGAAGAAGGTGCTGGCGCGCAGCGGCCTGCGCCTGGACGAGATCGGGGTGTTCGAGATCAACGAGGCCTTCGCCTCGGTCCCGCTGGCGTGGCTGGCCGAGATCGGCGCCGACGAGAAGGCGCTCAACCCGGTCGGCGGCGCGATCGCGCTGGGCCACCCGCTGGGCGGCTCCGGCGCGCGGATCATGACCACGATGCTGCACCACATGCGGGACAGCGGGATCCGCTACGGACTGCAGTCGATGTGCGAGGGCGGCGGCCAGGCCAACGCCACGGTGCTGGAACTGCTCTGACCTCGGCGCGGGGCGGGGCCGACTCAGCCCGGCTGCTCCCCCGCCCCGCCGGGACCCCGGTCGCCGGGTTCGACGATGTGCACGTCGATCGCCCGGAACAGCCGCGGCGTGGTCAGCAGCACGGCCTTCGTGGGGTCGCCGACGTCCAGTGCCGGCTCCCGGCGCAGGGCGGCCAGCGGGCGCAGCCGCGGATCGGCCAGCACCTCGTCGACCAGCCCGCGGTCGCCGCCGGTGAACAGCGCCTCGAGCGCGCCCGTGTGCGGCAGCAGCACCCGGGCGGCGGTGTCGGCGGCGTGCGCCACGACCGCGTCGGTCTGGTTGCCGCGGCGCCGGGCGAAGCGCTGCTGGGACCAGCCGCCGGCCGCCGTCCGGCCCTGCACCAGCCGGCTGTCGACCTTGGACGCGACCAGCTCCTCGCCGTCGAAGACGCCGGCCGCCCAGCGTCCCCGGCGGACGAGCAGCACCGCAGCCCGGTGCGGCTCCCGTGCGGCGGCGGTGAAGCCGGCGACGGGGGCCGGCCCGGGGATCCAGCCGAACGGAGCGCGCAGCCGCAGCACCGTGGTGTCGGCACAGGTGATCCGGACCGTTCCGTCACTGGCCTGGACGTCGGCGAAGGGACCGTGCCGGCCGGCCACGCCGTCCAGCCAGCGGCCCAGCCGCTCGGGTGCGATCCCCAGCCGGCGCCCGCCTCCGGAGGCCGGGCGTGGTCTGGTCACGGGCCCGAGGATCGCAGCCGCTGGGCTCAGGAGCGGCGCCCGGGCTCGGGATCGGCGGAGGCGCCGGTCGTCGGCAGCCCGGCGGCCACCCACGCCCGGTAGCCACCGACCACGTCCGCGGCCCGGGTGAGGCCGAGCGTGCGCAGCGCGTCGGTGGCCAGACTGGAGGTGTAGCCCTCCGAGCAGAGGACGACGACCTCCAGGTCGTAGCCGGTGACCTCCGGCAGCCGGGCGCCGCTGGCCGGGTCGAACCGCCACTCCAGCACGTTGCGCTCCACCACCAGGGCCCCGGGCACCTCTCCCTGCTCCGCCCGCTGCGCGGCCGGCCGGATGTCCACCAGGACCGCCCCCGCCCGCATCCGGGCGGCCGCCTGCTCCGGCTGCAGCCGGCGGATCCGGGAGCGGGCCTCCAACAGCAGCTGGTCGACGCTGCGGGCACCCGGCGGCCGGGCGGGGACGGCCGAGGTCACCAGTCGACCCCGGCGCGCTCGGTACCGGTGCGGACCAGGCCGGTGGGCTCGACCCGGTAGGTGTTCATCGACCGCAGCGGCGGGGTGTAGACGTGGATGCTCACCGCCGGCTCGGCCCCGTCGTTGCGCACCTGGTGGACATGGCGCGGCCCGAACCAGCGGACCCGGCCGGTGGTCAGGTCGGTGGTCACCAGCTGGGGCCCGGGACTGCGGGTCACCACCCGCTCGGTGAGCGTGCCGGCCGCGACCGCGAACGCCCCCGCGGACCGCCCGTGGTCGTGCAGCGGCGTGCCCTGCCCGGGCAGCCAGGACAGCAGCCAGACCTGGGCGCCGGCCAGTTCCTCGTGCTGGGAGGGGTCCAGGACGGCGGCCGCCCGCGCCGGATCGAGCAGGGACGTCCAGCGGCTCTCCTCGCGGTACCGGACCAGCGGCTCCCACAGCTCCGGGTGCAGGGCGAGCGCGACGGCGATACCGGCGGCCCCGGCCCGGCGGACCGGAGGCTCCGGCCGGCGGGCCGTGCTGTGGCGAGCCGGGGTCGCAGGGGCGGGAGCGGGAGCGGGGGCGGGGGCGGGAGCGGGAAGGACGGGGGCAGCGGTCATGGCGGGGCTCTCTTCCGGGGGGCGCGGAGGTGTGGTCGGGCCGGAGATCAGAGAGCCGGACAGAGCGCGCTGGCGACACGCACGAGGTCCACCGCGGACCGGCGGCGCAGCAGGATCGACACGGACCGATCCAAACAGCGCCCCAGAAGCGCGTCAAGTCGATCGATCAAGTGCACTTTGCGTCCGTCGTCCCCCGTCCCGGTTCCCGGGCTTTAGCCCGAAAAAGTCTCGGGCTTTAAGCCCGAAAAAGTCCCGGACGTGAGTCTCCATCCTGGGGTGGCCGGGTGTCTGTGGTCACGCCGGCGGGAGGTGGTGGGCCGTCGGCCCCCCGGCCGCGTCGTCGAGGCCGGGGGGTCGGGCCAGGTGATCGGGCACTGACGTGCTCCGAGCCCGAAAGAGAGTGTTACGTATAGGACGTCTTGCCGCGGTGTGATGTGCGTCGCGTCGGGATTTCCTCCGGCCAAGGGTGGATCTTCCGGGCGTGGACGCCGAGCACATCGAGATCGCCGATCCGGGGGTCTCCGGCGCCGTCCGGAGCCCTGGAGCCGCGATCTCGGCGCAGCCGACAGCCGGCAGGTGAGGTGTGTCACAACCCGCCGCCCGGGGTACCGGTGGGGCGCCCTGACGGGCCCGGTCAGGGGGCCCGGGGCGTCGTCCGAGAGGAGTGGGCCCATGGCCACCGGGGAGACGGGCTTCGCCGACGTCACCTTCGACCTGATCTCCGTGCAGTACCACTCGCTGAAGGCCGGGCACGACTACGGCCAGTACGTCCGGGACGCCGAGAACGCCGGCCTGGACGACGTCGCCTCGTTCTTCCGCGAGGTGATGCAGCAGGACTCCGACCGGGGCAAGCGCTGCCACGAACTGCTGCGCAAACTGTCCGGCACCGAGCACGGCGGCCCGGCGACGAACTGATCCATCCGACCCGGCCACCCGACAGCGAGGCGACCCACCGAGACACCTGGAGCCCCGGTCCCGCGGGCCGGGGCTCCGGTGCGTCCGGACCGGGACGACTGGCGTGCGGCGCAAACCGCTGGCAACCGCGCCGCGAGAACCGGCATCATCTCCGGGCGCTGTCCCCCGACCTGCCCTCCGGAGGCATCCCGTGCACGCCCTGACCGAGGCCGCCGTCCGTCGCTGCCTGGTCAACTGCTCCCGGAGCGAGGCCGCAGCCCTGACGCTGCCGCGGAACTTCGCCGAGCTCGACTGGCCGGCGATGGACCTGCTGGGCTGGCGCGACCCCAAGGCCGAGCTGCGCGGCTACCTGGTGCACGAGCAGGACGGGCGGCCGGTCGGCCTCGCCCTGCGGGCCGCGGAGACGCGGATGTCGGCCCGCCGATCGGCGATGTGCCTGCTGTGCCACACGGTGCAGAGCGCCGACGGCATCTCGCTGTTCACCGCTCGCCGGGCCGGCGAGCCCGGCCGCCACGGCAACACGGTGGGCACCTACATCTGCGCCGACCTGCGCTGCGCGGGCCGGGTGCGGGCCGTGCCGCCGTCCGCGCAGCACCTTCCCGAGGAGCTGCAGCAGCTGGCCGTCGTCGAGCAGCGCGCCGCGCTGGTGACCCGGCTGGCCCGGTTCACCGCCGACGTGCTGCGCGAGCGGGCTCCCGAGACCACCATGGTGCGGTGATCACCACCCCGCTGACCCGCTGGTTCGACCTGCAGGCGCCGGTGTTCGGCGCCCCGATGGCCGGTGTCGGAGGCGGCGAGCTGGCCCGCGCGGTGTCCCTGGGCGGCGGCCTCGGGATGATCGGCGTCGGTTCGGCCACCGAGCCGGAGTGGCTGGCCGCGCAGGCCCGGGTGCCGGCCGAGTCCGACGTCTCCTTCGGCGTGGGGCTGATGGCATGGGTGCTCGCCGACCGGCCGGAGCTGCTCGATGCCGCGATCGCCGCCGAGCCCGCCCTCGTCTCGGTCTCCTTCGGCGACCCGGCGCCGTTCGTCGGCCCGCTGCACGACGCCGGGATCGCGGTGGCCACCGCGGTCAACAACCGCGCGGACGTGGAGCAGGCGCAGGAGGCCGGCGTCGACGTCATCGTCGCCCAGGGCACCGAGGCCGGTGGGCACACCGGGCGCCGCGCCACGCTGCCGCTGCTGCAGGAGGTGCTGACGCTGACCGACCGCCCGGTGCTGGCCGCCGGGGGGATCGCCACCGGGGCCGGCCTGGCCGCGGTGCTGGTCGCCGGAGCCGCCGGGGCCTGGATCGGCACCCCGCTGCTGAGCTGCACGGAGGCGATGAACACCCCGGCGGCCCGGGCGCGGATCCGCGCCGCCGGCGGGGACTCCACCGTGCTCACCCGCGCGTTCGACGTCGCCCAGGGCCTGGCCTGGCCGCAGCGCTGGCCCGGCCGGGCGCTGGTCAACGAGTTCACCGACACCTGGCACGGCCGGGAGGACGAGCTGCGCGGCGACGCCGCGGCCGCCGCACTGGTGGCGGAGGCGCGCCGCAGCGGGGACGTCGAGCACGCGCCGCTCTACGCCGGCGAGTCGGTCGGGCTCGTCACCGCCGAGGTGTCGGCCACCGAGGTGGTCCGCCGGCTGGCCGCCGAGGCCGAGGTGACCCTTCGGGGGGTGACCCGGCTGCTCTCCGGCTGACCTGGGCCGGGGCGCCTGGCAGGATCGCCGTCCCCGCGACAGCGGATCCCGACCGTGGAGAGGTCGTCCGTGCCCGAGCCCGGAACACCGCAGGCCGACAGCTCGGTGCGCGACGTGCGACCGCCCGTGCGGCACCCGGGCAGGCACCCGGCCAAGACCTGGGGACGGCGGCTGGTGATCGCCGTCCTGACCCTGGTCGTGCTGGTGGGCGCCACCGGCTGGCTCGGCGTGCACAGCAGCGAGGTGACCGCCACCGGCGGCGGCTACACCGTCTCGGTGGAGTACCCGAAGGTGGCCCGGGCCGGCTGGGACGTGCCCTGGACCGTCACCATCACCGCGCCGGGCGGCCTCCCCGACGAGCTCACCGTGGCCGTGACGTCGGACTGGTTCGACCTGTTCGAGACGCAGGGGCTCAGCCCCGAGCCCAGCAAGGAGTACTCCGACGCCACCATGTCCTACTTCGTCCTGGACACCCCGCCGGAGGGGACGACGATGACCTTCGACTTCGACACCTACGTGCAGCCCACCGCGCAGCTGGGCAAGGACGCCGACGTCTGGCTGATCGTCGACGGGAAACGGGTCGTGGCGCTGGGCTACCGGACCTGGCTGGTGCCCTGATGGAGGTCGTCGTCCGGGCGGTCGTCCTCGCGCTGTTCCTGTTCGTCGTGACCCGGGTCGTCGGCCGGGCCACGCTCAGCGAGCTGACGGCCTTCCAGCTCATCCTCTACGTGGTCATGGGTGACCTGATCCAGCAGGCGGTGACCCAGCAGGACTACTCGGTGACCGGCGGCGTGCTGGCGATCAGCGTGTTCGCGCTGCTCACCATCGCGGCCGGCCACGTGACCCGGCGCTGGAGCCGGGCCCGGCCGCTGGTGCACGGCGTCCCCTACGTGCTGATCCGGAACGGCGAGCTGGTGGCGGAGACGATGCGGATGGAGCGGGTCTCCATGGACGACCTGCTGATCGCCACCCGGCAACAGGGCATCGCACGCTTCCGCGACATCGACCTGGCCGTGCTGGAGACCAACGGCCGGATCTCCTTCTTCACCGGGCAGGGCGCCAGCGACGGAGCCGCGCCGCCGCCGGACCAGCTGGGGTGATCAGACCGCGCAGCTGTCGTCGGTGCAGCCGTCGGCGGCCGGCACCGTGAGCAGCGGATGGCTGTCCGCCCAGGCCCGCTCCAGCAGCTGCAGCAGCACCTCGGCCGGCTGCGCGCCGGCCGCGCCGTAGGTGCGGTCGACGACGAAGAAGGGGACGCCGGTCGCGCCGAGTGCGCGGGCGGTGTCGATGTCCTCGCGGACGGCGGCCAGGTACCGGCGGTCGGCCAGCGCCGCCCGCACCTCCGCCTCGTCCAGACCGACCTCGACCGCCAGCGTCACGAGCGAGTCGACGTCGAACACCGAGCGCTGCTCCTCGAAGTAGCCGCGCAGCAGCCGCTCCTTCATCGCTCCGCCGAGCCCGTGCTCGGCGGCGAGGTGGATCAGCTGGTGGGCCAGCAGGGTGTTCCCGCGGACGCCCTCGACGAGGTGGTAGTGCAGCCCCTCGGCCGCGGCGACCTCCTCGACCCGGCGCTGCATCCCCGCCATCTCCTCGACGCTGCGGCCGTACTTGGCGGCGAGGGCCGGGAGGGTGGGCTCGGTGTGTCCCTCGGGGACGCTCGGGTCGAGCTGGAAGGAACGCCACACCACCTCGACCTGATCGGCGTGCGGGAAGCGGGAGAGCGCCGCCTCCAGCTTGCGCTTGCCGATGTAGCACCACGGGCACACGACGTCGGACCACACCTCGACCTGCATGCCCGGCCCAACCCGGGCCCGGGTCAACTCATTCCTCGCCCGCCTCCGGCGCCCGGACCCGGGCCCGGCCGTCGCCCGGGGTGGGATCGAGGAAGACGTACCGGACGCCGGGGTGCCTGGCCACCAGCCGGCGCTCGGCCTCGTCCGCGGCCTGCTCGACGTCCGCGACGGTCGCGGTGTCGGCGAAGTCGACCTTCGCTGCCACCAGGAGCTGGCCCGGACCGATCACCGAGGTCAGCAGGAAGGGCACGTCGTCGACGTGCGCCATGGCCACCAGCTCGTCCTTCAGCTGCTGCTCGATCGCGCCGGGCACCGACTGCCCGATCAGCAGCGACACGTTGGCCCGGGCCAGCACGGCGGCCACCACGATCAGCAGCACGCCGATGAGGACGGCGGAGATGCCGTCCCACAGCGGGTCGCCGGTGACCTGTTCCAGGAACAGCCCCAGTGCCGCCAGCACCAGCCCGACCAGCGCCGCGGCGTCCTCGAAGGTGACCGCCTTGACCGTGGTGTCCGTCGTCGCCTGCAGGAAGCGGCGCGAGCTGGTCTCGTGCTCCCGGGCCGAGCGCCGCACCTGGCGGACGGCCTTGAGGAACGAGGCCCCCTCCAGCACGAAGGACACCGCCAGCACGAGGTAGGAGATCAGCGGGTCGCCCTGCTCCTCCCCGCCGAGGATGGTGCTCACGCCCTGGTAGATGGAGAAGCCGGCCCCGACGGCGAAGGTGCACAGCGAGGCCATGAACGCCCAGACGTACGTCTCCCGGCCGTAGCCGAACGGGTGCCGGGCGTCCGGGGCCCGTTCGCCGCGCTTGAGGGCGATGAACAGCAGCACCTCGGTGACGGTGTCCGCCATCGAGTGCGCGGCCTCGGACAGCATCGCCGAGGAGTGGCTGATCAGCCCGCCGACCAGCTTGGCGACGGCGATCGCCAGGTTGGCGGCGCCGGCGACGATCACCGTGCCGGTCGACTCGCCCCCCGAGCCGCCCTGCTCCTGCTTCCGGGGCGCGCCGTCGCCGGCGGCCTCCTCCAGCACCGCGGGCCCGGTGGTCGGAGCTGGTTGCGTCATGGAACGGCCGGTGCCCAGCCGAGGCCGGGGGGAACCGCCTCAGGTGGAGGAGATTCGTGCAGCTGAGCTGCCCGAACCCCCTCCACGTCAGCGCACTCCGACCAGGTCGACGACGAACACCAGGGTCGCGCCGGGCTGGATGACCCCACCGGCACCGCGCTCGCCGTAGGCCTTGTGCGCCGGGATGGTGAGGCGGCGGCGGCCGCCGACCCGCATCCCGGCGATCCCCTCGTCCCACCCCTGGATGACCATGCCGACGCCGAGCCGGAACTCCAGCGGGTCGCCGCGGTCCCAGGAGGCGTCGAACTGCTCGCCGCCGTCGTGGGTGACCCCGACGTAGTGCGCGCTCACCAGGCTGCCGGGGGTCGCCTCCGGGCCGTCGCCGACCACCAGGTCCTCGATGACCAGATCATCGGGGGCCGGACCGGTGGGCGGTTCGACGTCGGGGCGGGTCAGCTCTGCCACGGGTGCTCCTCGGCTCGGCGCCGGGCGGGATCCCGGCGGCACGGCACCCATCCAAGCCGCCCCGCCTCCGACCGGCCACGCGGCCCCTCCCCCGGTCAGCGCCCGAGCCGCTAGGTTCGGCCGCGTGCTGGACCACCTCGCCCTGCAGGTCGCCGACGTGGACGGGACCGCGGGCTTCTACACGACGGTCTTCGCCTCGCTCGGCGTCCGCGAGGCCATGCGGTTCCCCGGCCAGGGCGGCACCGTCGTCGGGCTGAGCGGCCCGGACGGTTTTCCGAAGCTGTGGCTCGGCCCGCTGGTCGACCGTGGGGACCGGCCGGTGCACCTGGCGCTCACCGCGCCGTCCCGCGAGGCGGTGGACGCCGTGCACAGCGCCGCGGTGGCCGCCGGCACCGAGATCCTGCATGCGCCGCGGCTGTGGCCCGAGTACCACCCCGGGTACTACGGCGTCTTCCTCCGCGACCCCGACGGCAACAACGTCGAGGCGGTGCACCACACCTTCTGAGTGAGCCTCCGACGGGGCGGAAAGGGTTGGCCCCGGTCCGGCCCGGAGCGCTAGCGTCGCTGCCATGCCGCCCGATTGACGCACCGCCCCACCCCCGCTCCGGACACTGGCCGGCCGCACCGTGGCCTGGGCGTTCGTGGCCGACGTCGTAC
>JAICZD010000193.1 GCA_025933855.1 Modestobacter sp.
GAGCCCGGCCGCGACGGCAGCGGGGACCCGGCGCGCCCAGCGGCCGGTCACGCCGCCCGACCGCTGGGCGTCGCCCGGCCGGACAGCACCTGACCGCCCGGTACCGGACGGCCCGACGCCGGACGGCCCGGTGCCGGGCCGCCCGGAGGGGCCACCGCGGCGGAGAGGACCAGGGCCGCCGGGTCCGGCAGGGCGGGAACCGCGCGCGCACGTCCCACGGCCGCGTGCAGCGACCCGGCCAGCTGCTCCGGCGTCCGCGCCCAGGGCGCCAGGCCGGCGGCGTCCAGGACCCCGGCGTTGGCCCGGCCGTGACCGGGGATCGGCCGGTAGGTGACCGTCGGCAGCCCCGCGACCAGGGCTTCGGTGAACGACAGGCCACCGGCGTTCTGCACCAGGACGTCGGCCAGGTGCATGAGGAGGTGCACGTCCGTGCGCCAGCCCAGCGCCACGGCCCGCGGGTCGCGAGCCACCGACCGGCGGAGGCGGTCGTTCCGCCCGCAGAGCACGAGCGGCGTCAGGCCCGCGGCGGCGACGGCGCGCGCGGTCCGGACGACGTCGCCCAGGCCCAGCGACCCGCCGACGAGCAGGGCCACCGGCCGGTCCCGCGGAAGGGCGAGCACCTCCCGGACGGCGGCCAGCCGGTCGGGGGACGGCAGGGAGGAGAACCGCACCGGCACCAGCGGCCCCGCGACGGTGAACGGCAGGCCGTAGTCCGCGGCACCCTGGGCCGCCGTGGCCGCCGTCACGGTGAGGTGCCGGTCCACCGCCGGGTGCACCCAGCTGACGTGCGCCGCCGGGTCGGTGAGGTAGGTGATCACCGTGGCGGGGAGCCGGCCGGCGGCACGCAGCTCCCCCAGGGTCTGGCTGGCCAGCGGGTAGGTCGAGACGACCACATCGGCACGGAGCCCGGCGGCCCAGGCCGCGACGGTGCGCTGGGCACGCGCGCAGATGACCCGTTCGGCCTGCCAGCACAGCGCCCGCCGCTCGAGCCTGCGGAAGAGGAACTCGAAAGCCAGCGGCACGTGCGTCACCGTTCCGGTGTATCCCTCGCGCAGCAGGTGCGCGGCCGCACCGGGCACCGCGGCGAGGAAGTCACGGACGACGACCTCGGCACCGGCCGTGGCCAGGCGGGCGGCGAGCTCGTTCGCCGCTCCGTCGTGTCCGGCGCCGACGCTGCCGCTGACCACGAGGACACGGGGACGGCGGTCGTCCCGCGGCCACGGGGGCACCGCTCCACCGGGAGGAGCGGCCAGGACTTCTCCGACTGCGTTCATCGGGACCGATGCTCGGGGACCACGCACCACCCGCCGGCCAGCCGCAGGTGAGCGTCCGGTAAATCCGCGCGATCGACAGCAGGTCCACAGGTACCCCGCTTACGTTGGGCGACGTGGCGGACCTGCTGGTCGTGGAGGACGACGAGACCATCGGCGCGGCGCTGACCACCGGCCTGCGCGCGTACGGGCACGCCGTGTCCTGGCAGCGGACGGGGCGGGGCGCGCTCGACGCCGCGGCGGGACGGGTCTTCGACCTGGCGCTGCTGGACCTCGGGCTGCCCGACCTCGACGGGATCGAGGTCTGCCGGCGCCTGCGGGCGCGCCAGCCGGGCACCGTGCTGATGATGCTGACCGCCCGCTCGGAGGAGATGGACGTCGTCGTCGGGCTGGAGGCCGGCGCCGACGACTACCTGACCAAGCCCTTCCGGTTCGGCGAGCTGCTCGCCCGCATCCGGGCGCACCTGCGGCGCAACGCGGTACCGGTGCCCAGCCAGACGGTCCTCACCGTCGGCGACCTGGTGGTGGACGTCGCGGCCCGGCGGGTCACCCTCGGCGGGGTCGAGGTGCCGCTGCGCACCAAGGAGTTCGAGCTGCTCACCCGGCTGGCGGTGGACGCCGGCGCGGCGGTCAGCCGGGACACCCTGATGGCCGACGTGTGGGACGCGCACTGGTACGGCTCGACCAAGACCCTCGACGTCCACGTCGCCGCCCTGCGGCGCAAGCTCGGCGCGGTTCCGGGGCCGGCCGGCCCTCCGCAGGTCACCACGCTGCGCGGCCACGGATACCGCATGGAGCTCCCGCGCGGCGGCCGCTGAGCCCGGGAGCACGTCATGCGCCGCCGGATCGTCGGACTCAGCGTGCTCGCCGCCGTCCTGGCGACCACCCTGTTCGGAGTGCCGCTCGGCTACGCCGTGGCCCAGTCCTTCCTCGGCGACGAGCGGGACGAGGCCGAGCGCAGCGCGGACGTGGCCGCCATCTCCGTGGCCGCCGACCTGGCGCGTGGTGAGCAGCCGGCCGACATGGCCGACACCGTCGGGGACATCACCGTCGGGCTGTACTCCCCCGCGGGGTTCCGGCTGGCCGGGACCGGGCCGGCGCGGGCGGACGCCGTGGTGCGGCAGGCGGGCGGCGGGCAGGTCGCCGGCGCCGACGACGTCGCCGGGCAGCTCGTCGTCGCCGTGCCGGTCACCGACGGCGACACGGTCACCGGCGTCGTCCGCGCCTCCAGCGACTACTCCGCCGTCCGGCTGCGCATCGTCGGCGCGTGGGCGGTGATGCTCGCGCTGGGCGCGCTCGCGGTCGCCGTCACCTGGCTGCTGGCCCGGCGGCAGGCGCGCCGGCTGGCCGGTCCGCTGGAGGCGCTCGCGGCGACGGCCCAGCGGCTCGGGAACGGCGACTTCAGCGTGCGGACGACGGCGAGCGGCATTCCCGAGATCGACGCCGCCGGCAGCGCACTGGACACGACCGCCGAGCGGATCGGGACCATGGTCGGCCGCGAGCGGGCGTTCTCCGCCGACGCCTCGCACCAGCTGCGCACCCCGTTGACCGGCCTGCGGCTGGGCCTGGAGACGGCCCTGGAGCTGCCGCCGCCGGCCCACGCTCCGGCGATGCTGGCCGCCATCGAGTCCGCGGACCGGCTCGAGGGCACGATCGAGGACCTCCTCTCGCTGGCCCGCGACACCGGCCTGCGCGGCCAGCTGCTGCCCGTCGCCGAGCTGGTCGCCGACTGGGCGGGCAGCTGGGCCCCGGTGCTGGCCAGCGCCGGCCGGGAGCTCCGCCTGGAGGTGGATGCGGAGCTGCCGGTCAGCGAGGCGTCCACCGCGGCGGTCCGCCAGGTGGTCGCCGTCCTGCTGGACAACGCGGTCACCCACGGCGCCGGCACGGTGACCCTCTCGGTGCGGGACGCGGGAGGTGCGCTGGCGATCGACGTGGCCGACGAGGGCGCAGGTCCACCCGACCCCGACGTCGCGTTCGCCCGGCGCAGCGACGGCGCGCGCGGACACGGGATCGGGCTGTCCCTCGCCCGCTCGCTCGCGGAGGCCGAAGGTGGCCGGCTGCGGATCTCCCGCCCGTCTCCCCCGGTCTTCAGCCTGCTGCTGCCCGCACGCCCGGACGCCTGCTGATCAAGGGCGCCCGGTCCGGTCGGGATGAGCAGGAGCCCGGCGCGGGTGCTGCCCAGCAGGGAGGCGGCCGTCGTCGCTGGACAGCCGCCCGCCACCGCGGGTGGCCGGCAGGTGGCGCCATGGCCATGCCGATCCCGTGCGGCGGGGATGCGCAGTCGTGCGCTACTTGAAGGCGTCCTTCACCTTCTCGCCCGCCTGCTTGAGATTGCTGGTGGCCTGCTGCCCTTGGCCCTCGGCCTCCAGGTCGCGGTTGTGGGTGGCCCGGCCGACTGCCTCCTTCGCCTTGCCGGCCAGCTCGTCGATCTTGTTGCTCGCCTTGTCGTCAGCGCTCATGGCTTCGGGGTACCCCTCCGGAACGCGGCCATGCGACTGCGCCGCCGCTCAGCGGCGGCTGCGGCCCGTGGCACCGGCGGCGGTGACCGTCGCGCCGCTCACGCCGTGGCCCGGCCGGCGACGACGGCGCGGCGCACCAGCGCGTCGAGCACGTCACCCTGTGCGGCTGGTACCGCCACGTCGAGGGCCACCCGCTCGTCGAACTCCGCCACGCGCAGCGGCTGCTCGGCGGTGGGCAGGGTGCAGGCACCGACGGGCACCCGCGTCGTGCCGGGGCACGAGCGCCGACGGCGGCCGGTGGGTGTCAGGTCCGGTCGGCCGACCGTGTCCACGCGCTCGTCCGCAACCCCTCGTGGAACGGCGCCACCACCCCCGGGCGGCCGCGGCAGTGTCCGGGGCTGACAACGACCGCGTCGGTCGCCGGGACCGGTATCCACCTCCGCCCGCGCATCGGGCAGCCTGGCGTGGTGACCCCGCGGAAGGAGCTGACGTCCGCCGGCCGCCTGCCCGCGTCGGGCGCCCGGGCAGACGGTGACGCGTTCCCGGGTTGGCGCATCGTCGCGGTGCTGGCCCTCGGTCAGATCGGCAGCTGGGGCGTCCTGTACTACGCCTTCCCTGTCGCGCTGGAGACCATCACCGCCGACACCGGGTGGTCGGAGACCGCGACGACCGGTGCGTTCAGCGGCGGGCTGATCGCCTCGGCGCTCGCCGGGATTCCGGTCGGGCGGTGGTTGGACCGGTTCGGGCCTCGGCCGGTGATGACCGCCGGCTCGCTGCTGGCGGTGGCGGCCACCGTCGGAGTGGCGCTGTCCCCAGGCCTGGGCTGGTTCTTCGCGGCGTGGCTGGTCGCCGGCGTCGCGATGTCCGCGGTGCTGTACCAGCCGGCGTTCGCCGCCGTCACCCGCTGGTACGGCCCGCACCGGGTGCGGGCGTTGACCGCGCTGACCCTGGTCGCCGGGCTGGCGAGCACCGTCTTCGCGCCGCTGACGAGCCTGCTGCTGGAGCAGCTGAGCTGGCGCGACACCTACCTGGTGCTCGCCGGTGTGCTGGCCGCGGTGACCGTGCCGCTGCACCTGACCGCCCTCGACCTGCCCTGGCACGGCACCGGCTCCGCCGCGCAGACCACGAACGGGGACGAGGTCGACCCGCCGGCACGTGACCGCGCAGTACGCGCGGTGCTGACCAGCCGGCCGTTCTGGCTGCTCTCCGGCGGCCTGACGCTGACTGCGTTCGGCCTGTACGCCACCAGCGTCACGCTGCTCATCCCGCTGCTGACCGAACGCGGCATGTCCGCCTCGCTCGCCGCCACCACCCTGGGCCTGCTCGGCGCCGGACAGCTGCTGGGTCGCCTCGGCTACGCACCGCTGAGCGCCCGCACCGCGCCGGCGACGCGAGCCGTGGTCATCGTCGCCGCGTCGGCGGCCGCCATCGGACTGCTGGCCGCAGTTCCCGGACCGGCCTGGACGCTGATCGTGGTGGCCGTGCTGGTGGGTGCGGTCCGGGGGGCCGGCACACTGCTGCAGGCCACCGTCGTCGCCGAGCAGTGGGGACCGGCCCGCTACGCCTCCCTGGCCGGGGCGTTCGCCGCTCCCATCACCGCTGCCGGTGCGCTGGCTCCCTTCGGCGGTGCCGCGCTGGCCCACGTCGTCGGCTCCCGGACCGGCGCGCTCACCGCGCTGGCCGGCCTGGTGGCACTGGGCGCGCTGCTCGTGGCCGCCGCGCACCGCGTCCGCCGTTCGCCGGCGCCGATCACAGCTGGCAGGGACGCGCGCGGCAGGTCGGCGATGCGGTGGGCGAGGACGGGCCGGGGTTCACACCGACGGCCTCGCAGCGACCCACCCTCGACGTGACGAGCGGGAACGCCGGTCTGCCTCCTACTTCAGCAGGCTCCGCGCGATCACCATGCGCTGCACCTGGTTGGTGCCCTCGTAGATCTGGGTGATCTTGGCGTCGCGCATCATCCGCTCGACCGGGAAGTCCTGCGTGTAGCCCGCCCCGCCGAACAGCTGCACCGCGTCGGTGGTCACCTGCATGGCGACGTCGGAGGCGAACGCCTTGGCCGAGGCGGACACCCGGGTGACGTCCGGGCGGCCCTGCTCACCGGCGGCCGCGGCGACGTAGACGAGGTGCCGGGCGGCCTCGATGCGCATCTCCATGTCGGCGAGCATGAACTGCACGCCCTGGAAGCTGCCGATGCTCGTGCCGAACTGCTTGCGCTCCTTGACATAGCCGACGGCGGCGTCCAGCGCGCCCTGGGCGATGCCCACCGCCTGGGCGCCGATCGTCGGCCGGGTGAAGTCCAGGGTGCGCAGCGCGGTCTTGAACCCGGTGCCCGGCGCCCCGATGATCCGGTCGGCGGGAATGGCGCAGTCGGTGAAGTACAGCTCGCAGGTCGGCGAGCCCTTGATGCCCATCTTGCGTTCCTTGGGGCCGACGGCGAAGCCCGGATCGTCGCGGTGCACCACGAACGCGGAGATCCCGCTGGCGCCCTTCTCCGGGTCGGTGACGGCCATGACCGTGTACCACTCGGAGATGCCGGAGTTGGTGATCCAGGCCTTGGTGCCGTTGAGCACCCAGGTGTCGCCGTCGCGGCGGGCGCGGGTCGTCATTGCGGCGGCGTCGGAACCGGCCTCGCGCTCCGAGAGTCCGTAGCTGATCATCGCCTCGCCGGAGGCGATGGAGGGCAGGACCTTCTGC
>JAICZD010000003.1 GCA_025933855.1 Modestobacter sp.
ACGCCGAGCAGCCGGTGTCCTCACCGGGCGTGTGGAACCGGGTCGACCACCGGCCGCTGGAGGGCCCGGTCTACGCGGTCACCCCGTTCAACTTCACCGCGATCGCCGGCAACCTGCCCACCGCCCCGGCGCTGATGGGCAACACGGTGATCTGGAAGCCGGCGCCCACCCAGCAGTTCGCCGCGCACTTCCTGATGCAGCTGCTCGAGGCCGCCGGGCTGCCGGCCGGGGTGATCAACATGCTGCCCGGCGACGGCGTCCCGGTCTCCGAGGTCGTGCTCGCCGACCGCGACCTCGCCGGCATCCACTTCACCGGCTCCACCGCCGTCTTCCAGCACCTGTGGCGGACCGTCGGGCAGAACATCGCGAAGTACCGCGCCTACCCGCGGATCGTTGGCGAGACCGGCGGCAAGGACTTCGTCGTCGCCCACCCCTCGGCCGACCTCGACGTGCTACGCACCGCCCTGGTCCGCGGCGCGTTCGAGTACCAGGGGCAGAAGTGCTCGGCGGCCTCCCGGGCGTACGTGCCGCGCAGCATCTGGAGCCGGCTGCGCGACGACCTGGTCGGGGTCACCGAGTCGCTGCCGATGGGCGACGTCACCGACTTCTCCAACTTCATGGGCGCGGTCATCGACGGCCGGTCGTTCGCCAAGCTGTCCAAGGTCCTCGACGCCGCCGAGAACGACGACAAGCTCACCGTGATCGCCGGCGGCACCGCCGATGACAGCGAGGGCTTCTTCGTGCGGCCGACCGTCATCGAGGGCACCGACCCCGGCCACGAGGTGTTCACCACCGAGTACTTCGGCCCGGTGCTCGCGGTGCACGTCTACGACGACGCGGACTACGACACCGTGCTGCGCCAGATGGAGTCCGCGGCGCCCTACGCGCTCACCGGCGCCGTCATCGCCCAGGACCGCACGGCGATCGCACACGCGCAGCGGTTCCTGCGGCACGCGGCCGGCAACTTCTACGTCAACGACAAGCCGACCGGCGCCGTCGTCGGCCAGCAGCCCTTCGGCGGCGGCCGGGCCTCGGGCACCAACGACAAGGCCGGCGCCGCGCAGAACCTGCTCCGCTGGACCAGCACCCGGTCGATCAAGGAGACCTTCGTGCCGGCCACCGACCACCGCTACCCCTATATGAGCTGAGGTCTGGTGGCCGCGGTAGCGGCCTCCGGCCCGACGACGGGGCCGCAGGCTCCCTGAGGAGGGCCGGGCAACGGCTCAGCGGCGGTCGGGACGGCTCCTGGTCGCGGTGCGGCCCGAAGGGTCGCGATGTGCATCGCCCAGGGCCGCGAGGAGGTCGTCGGCGGTGTCGGCGACCGAGCCCTCACCGGGGACGGCGGTGCCCGGCTCGTCGTCAGCCAGCGGCTCCAGGGTGGCCAGCTGGCTGCCGAGCAGGGACGCCGGCATGTAGTGCCCGGTCCGCTCCTGCAGCCGCTCGGTGAGCACCGCCTCTGAGGTGGCGACGTGGGCGAACCACACCGACGGGTGCCCCGCGCGGAGCAGGTCGCGGTAGCTGCGCTTGAGCGCCGAGCAGGTGACCAGGAAGGACTCGCCGGCCGCCTCGTGCTCACCGATCACCTCGGCGATGCGGCGCAGCCACGGCCAGCGGTCCTCGTCGTCCAGCGGAACGCCGCTGTGCATCTTGGCCACGTTCGCGGCCGGGTGCAGGTCGTCGCCCTCGATGTACTCCCAGCCGAGGCGGCGCGCGAGCTCCTCGGCCACGCTGGTCTTGCCGGATCCGGACACCCCCATGACGACGATCGAGGTGGTCCCGGGGATGCTGGCGGCAGGCTGCATGCCCCTGACCGTAGGCAACAGCGGCCGTCCATGGGCTGGGAAGGGGAGCGGGGACGACGTGCAGGGGACGACGGGGACGGGCGCCGGCTCGCTGTGGCGGCTGCCGGCGGTGCGGTCCCTGGCCGCACTCACCGTGCTCGGCTTCCTCAGCTACTCGCTGCTGATCTCGGCGCTGCCGGCCTACGCCGCGGCCGGCGGAGCGGGGCTGACCGCCGCCGGATCGGTGACCACCGCGCTGCTGGTGACCACCGTGCTCGCGCAGGGGACGGTGCCGGCCATGGTGCGCCGGCACGGCCTGGGACGCGTGCTCACCGTAGGTCTGCTGGCACTCGGCCTGCCTGCGCCGCTGTACCTGGTCGCGGACGACGTCCGCTGGCTCGCCGCGGTGTCCGCGGTGCGCGGCATCGGCTTCGCCGTCCTCACCGTGCTGGGCTCGACGATCGCCGCCCGCGCCGTCCCGGCCGGGCGGCGGGGCGAGTCGATCGGCATCTACGGGTTGGCGGTCGCCCTCCCGACGCTGGCGGCGGTGCCCGGCGGCGCCGCGCTCACGCTGGCCGGCCACTTCGGCTGGGTGGCGCTGCTGGCCACCGGGACCGTGCTCGCGGTGGCCTTCGTGCCCGGGCTGGTGCGGGCGATCGGCCCGCCGGCCGAGGGTGGGCACGTCGGCTCCCGGGCGGCGGCGTCCGCGGCGGTCGCCCCGTCCGCCGTCCTGCTGGTCGTCACCCTCGCCGGCGGTGGGCTGGTCACCTTCCTGCCCATCGAGCGGCCGGACGGCGCGCTGGCCGCGGCCGCGCTCCTGGCGTTCGGGCTGACCGGCGCCGTCAGCCGCTGGCAGGCCGGGGTGCTCGTCGACCGGGTCGGCGCCCGCGTGCTGCTGCCCGGCTCGCTGCTCACCGGCATCGCCGGGCTGCTGCTGGTCGCCGCCGGGCTGCACGCGGGAACCGGCGGCGATCCCGTGGTGCTGGCCGGCGCGGCCGCGTTCGGGCTGACCTACGGCGCCGTGCAGAACCTGACCCTGGTGATCGCCCTGGCGCGCGCCGGGGAACGCGGCACCGAGACGGTCAGCGCGGTGTGGAACGCCTGCTACGACAGCGGCACCGCGATCGGCGCGCTCGCCGTGGGCGCCGTCGCCACCCAGCTGGGGCTGCCGCTCACCTACGCGGTGGTGGCCGGGCTCCTCGCGCTCGTGCTGCCGATGGCACTGACGCTGCCGCGGGCGCTGCGGTCAGCCCGCTGACCCTTCCTCGCGCAGCCGGGCGGCTGCCTCGGCGAGGCGCTGCACGGTGCGCACCTCCTGGGCGGCCTCGCGCAACCAGCTGCGCAGCCCGTCGACGTCGCGGCGGTTGCGGTCGCGCAGCTGACCGAGCAGCACCTGGCGGGTGCTGGCCTGCGCCCGCATCGCGGTCGGCAGCGTCCGGCCGGTGCGCCGGGCCAGCACGGTGAGGCCGGCACCGAGGAACACCAGCTCGCGGGGGTCGGACAACCCGGCCAGCAGTTCCTCGGCCTCGTCGGCGCGGCCGTCCTCGATCAGGTGCAGGTAGGTCCGGGCGCGGCGGGCCCCCACCTCGGCGGGGGTCTCGGACGGTGCGGTCACCTCCTCACTCTGCCTGCCGGTCACCGACCGGCCCAGCGGGGGGCCCGCTTCTCCAGGTGCGCGGCGATGCCCTCCCGGCGGTCCTCCGACAGGTACGGGTTGGGCCCGACGTCCAGCCGCAGCGCGGTTGCCAGCGGCAGGTCCAGCGACTTCACCGCGGTCTCCTTCATCCGGCGCACCGACAGCGGGGCGTTGGCCGCGATCCGTTCCGCCAGCGCGAGAGCGGCCGGCAGCACCCCGTCCGCGGGCACGATCCGGTTCACCAGCCCCCAGCGCTCGGCGTCCTCGCTGGTCACGTACTCGCCGGTGAGCAGCATCTCCAGGGCGATGCCCATCGGCACCCGCTTGGGCAGCACCACCGAGCCGTAGTTCGCGCCCATCCCGATCGTGGCCTCCGGCAGACCCAGCTTGATGCCCGGTGCGGCGATCCGGATGTCGCAGGCCAGGGCCAGCTCGAAGCCGCCGGCGACCGCGTGCCCGGCCAGCGCGGCGACGACGGGCACGTAGGTCTCACCCACCACCTCGAACAGGTTCCGTCCGGCCCGGTTCATCGGCGGCCGGAAGTGCTCCCCGCGCCGGTCGGACTCGCGGATCTCCTTGAGGTCGAAGCCGGCGCAGAAGGCGGGTCCGTTGCCGGCGAGCACGATCGCCCGGACCGCCGGGTCCTCCGCGCACGCCAGCAGCTCCTCCACCAGGTCGGCCTGGACCGCCGAGGACAGCGCGTTGCGCCGCTCCGGCCGGTCCAGGGTGAGCACCCGGACGTACCCGCGGCTCTCGGTGACCAGGCCGGAGTCGTGGCGCTGCGCCGTCTGCTCGCTCATGGCCGCGATCCTGCCGTTCCCGGCGGCCCCGGGCTCGGCGGGGCGGGACCACCCCGGTCCGCACGACCTGCTCGGCGACGTGGCAGGTGCCCCCGACCGGCCTGCGGAACAGCCATAAGGACGCCGGCCGGCGTGCCGGTCCGGCGTGCGGTCCGGTGGACGTGGCGGACGATCCGGCGTTGGATCCACCAGACCAGCGCGGACGGACGACGGGAGACCGGGTGAACCTGGAGAAGGTGGTCTTCGGCTTCTTCGTCGTGCTGGCCGCCACGCTGAACTTCGGCTTCTTCATCGGTGACATCTCCGACCCGTCACTGCACAACCCCTACGAGCTGTTCGCGGCGGTGGTGGTCAACCTGATCGCCACGGTGCTGAAGTTCGGTGACCGCACGCAGATCGGCGCGGTGCACCTGGCGACCAGCCTGGTCGCCGACCTCCAGCTGATCGGCGCATCGCTGGTGCTCGGCTACGCCGTCTACGTCTCCTCGGCGGGGCTCAACGCCGACTGGACGGCGAGCGTGGTGTCGCTGTCCGGCGGGGCACTGCTGGCCAACGTCGTCTCGGTGGTGCTGCTGGTCATCGAGACGGTGTCGTTCCACCGCGGCTGAGCGAGGCCGACGTGGGCAATCCGCTGCTGACCTTCTGGGCCAACCTGTTCGAGCGCCGGGAGGAGCCGCGCCCCCGGCGCACCGCGCTGCGCGTCGCCGCCGCGTCGGCGGCACAGGCATCGGCCACGATCTTCCTGATCATGCGGCGGATGCGCGCGCCGCTGATCGTGCTGATCGCCATCTTCGCCGTCAGCGTGCTCGGCCTGACCCTGATCCCCGGTCAGGACGACGCCGGCCGGCCCTGGCGGATGGGCTTCTTCGACGCGTTCTACGTGATGAGCTACACCGCGTCCACCATCGGCTTCGGTGAGATCCCGTACCCGTTCACCTACAGCCAGCGGATGTGGGTGACGGTCTCCATCTACCTGACGGTGATCGGCTGGGCGTACGCCATCGGGTCGCTGCTGTCGCTGGTGCAGGACCGCGCGTTCCGCCAGGCGCTCGCGCTGCAGCACTTCACCCGCAAGGTGGCCCGGCTGCGCGAGCCGTTCCTGCTGATCGCCGGGTACGGGCGCACGGGGGAGCTGCTCGGGCACTCCATCGACGCGCTGGGCCGCCGGTTCGTCGTCCTGGACATCGACGGCGAGCGGATCGACAGCCTGGAGCTCGACTCCTACCACGCCGACGTCCCCGGCCTGACCGCCGATGCGCGCGACCCGGGGCACCTGGCCGTCGCCGGCCTGGACCACCCGTGGTGCGAGGCCGTGGTCGCCCTCACCGACGACGAGGAGGCCAACCTCGCCGTGGTGATGGCCGCCGAGCTGCTGCGCCCGGGGGTGCCGGTCATCGCCCGGGTGACGTCCCGGACGCTGGCCGAGCGGATGCAGGCTTTCGGCGAGCCCAGCACGGTCAACCCGTTCGACCGGTTCGGTGACCACCTGCGGCTGGCACTGAAGGCCCCGGCGTCCTACCAGCTGCTGACCTGGCTGGAGAGCGGCCCGGGCGCGGAGCTGGAGCGCCGCGGCACGCCGCCACGCAGCGGCCGGTGGGTGATCTGCGGGTACGGCCGGCTGGGTCACGAGCTGACCTCGGACCTGCGCGCCGAGGGGCTGGAGGTCACCGTCGTCGATCCGAACCCGGCCGGCGCGGCCGATCACGGCGTGCTCGTCGGCGACGGCTCCGACCCGTGGGTGCTGGCCCAGGCCGACCTGGACGCCGCGGTCGGGTTCGTCGCCGGCACCGACAACGACACCACCAACCTGTCGCTGGTGGCCTCGGCCCGGCGGAGCAACCCGTCGCTGTTCATCTGCGCCCGGCAGAACCGGGCGGCCAGCGCGCCGCTGTTCGCCGCGATGGACATCGACGCCCGGCTGGTACCCAGCGAGGTGGTCGCCCACGAGGTCTACGCCCAGCTGTCCACACCGCTGCTGTGGCGGTTCCTCAAGGAGATGCCGGGCCAGGGCAACGACTGGGCGGCCGAGCTCACCGACCGCCTCACCGCGGTGTGCGGCCGGCACCTGCAGGCGCTGTGGAAGGTGCGGCTCAACGCCGCCGAGGCACCGGCCCTCGGCGCCTGGCTGGCGTCGGGGGAGGCCCGGCTGGGGGAGCTGATGCGCAATCCGGAGGACCGCGACCAGCCGCTGCACGCCGTGGCGCTGCTCGTGCTGCGCGGCGGCAGCGCCACGCTCGCCCCGGGTGGGGACTTCGTGCTCGCGCCCGATGACGAGCTGCTGCTGGCCGGCTGGCCGGCCGCCCGTCGCGCGCTGGGCATCACCCTGGTCGTGGACGCCGTCCTGGAGTACGTGGTGTCCGGCCGGCGGGTGCCCTCCAGCTGGATCTGGCGCCGGCTGAGCCGCCGTCCCCGGCCGGTCACCAGCCCCTGACCTCCTGCCGGGACGGCGAAGCGGCTCCCCCCCCGGAGGAAGGAGCCGCTTCGTCCCGGCCGGCGCCGTGTGCCGCTGGGTCAGCCGGCGTCCGCGGGTACGTACGCGATGTCGGACGGATGCGCGGCCAGCGGCGTCACCGTGACGGTCATGTACGGGAACAGCGGCAGGCCCCAGAGGATCTCGTGCAGCTGGTCGTTGCCGTCCACCTCGAAGATGCTGAGGTTGGCGTACTCACCCACGCAGCGCCAGATGTGGGGCCAGTGCCCCGAGCGTTGCCAGCCCTGGGAGTAGGCCTTCTCCCGGGCCAGCAGGTCGTCACGCTGCGCCGGGTCCATGTCCGGCGGGAGCGCCACCACCATGTGGACGGCGTACCGCTGGGTCATCTGCCGACCTTCCCGCGGACCTGCCAGGAGCCGGTCACGCCGGGTCGAGCGGGAAGTCGTAGGTGACCTCTTCGCCGTTCCCGGAGGCCGCCGGCGTCGGGTGCAGGACCAGTTCGGGCTTCACGGCCTGCGCGACGTCGTCCTCGAGGTGCGTGCCGCCCTCGAAGTACAGCTGGCTGGTGACCGGCTGCTTGCCCGCCGCCGTGACCTTGAAGTGCAGGTGTGCCGGCCGCCAGGCGTGCCAGCCGGCCGCGGCGATCAGCGCGCCGCAGGACCCGTCGGTCGGGATCTGGTAGGGCGCCGGCTTGATCGTGTGGAACGCGAACCGGCCGTCGGCCCCGGTGACGATGGTGCCGCGCAGGTTCCACTCCGGGATGCCGGGCGCGAACTGCGAGTAGTACCCGTCGTCGTCGGCGTGCCACAGCTCCACGCGGGCGTCCTGGACCGGGTTGCCGTCCAGGTCGGTGACGGTGCCCTGGAACAGGAACGGGGTGCCGGCCTCGTTCTCGCGCATCGGCAGCGTGGCCTCGCTGGTGAACTGGGGCGAACCGGGGATGTAGTAGGGGCCCTCGATGGTGCCGACGGCGCCCTTCCGGTCGGCGTTGACGACCTCCTCCACGACGTGCTCGACCCACACGTCCAGGAACAGCGGCCACTCGCCGTCCTCACCGACCCGGATCAGCCACGCCTTCAGCGCGTCGTACTCGGCGTAGGTGAGCTTGTGCTTGCGGATGACCTCGTGCAGGGCGGACAGCGCGTCGGTGGCGATGGCCGACACCCGCTCCTGGTCGACGGCCGCGCCGGCGCGCGCCTTCTCGGTGAACCGCTCGGTGGCGAGGCGGCCCGAACCGGCGGCGGTCGGGCCGAGGTCTGCGGTTGCTGTCATGATCATCATCTCCTGGTGGGTGGGTCGTGCGGGGATGGGTGGCCCCCTGCAGGGTCCCGCCGCGAGCATGCGAGCGGTGGGGGGCAGGGGGTCCTTTATCGGCGGTAGTGGGCGAGCTTGTCCGGGTCGATGTCGACGCCGGTCCCGGGCCCGGACCGGACGGCCAGCTCGCCTCCGGAGATCTCCAGGGGCTCGGTGAGCAGGTCGTCGCTCATGTCCAGGAAGTTGGAGAGCTCTCCGGCACGTGCGGAGCTGCTGCGGTGGGCGGCGCCGAAGGCGACGGCGCAGGCCGTGCCGACCTGGCCGTCGATCTGGTTGCCCAGCACCACCTCGACGCCGAGGCCCTGGCACTGGTGCAGGATGGCCTGCGAGGTGCTGAACCCGGTGCGGGCGGTCTTGATGCTGATCATCGTGGCGGAGCCGCCGAGCAGTTCGCGGGTGACCTCGCCGGGCGTCGTGGCGCTCTCGTCGGCGACCGTCGGGACGGTCGTCTGCGAGACCAGCCAGCGCCGGCCGAGGACGTCGTCGGCCGGGCAGAGCTCCTCGGCCATGGTGATGCCGAGGTCGGCCATCCCGTGCAGCGCGCGGGCCGCCTCGGACGCCGACCAGCCGCGGTTGCCGTCGACGTAGAGCTCCACGTCCGGGCCCAGGGCCGCCCGCAGGGCCCGGCACGCGCCCACGTCGAGGTCCACCGGGCGGCGGCCGACCTTCACCTTGAACGTCGTGATGCCGTACAGGTCCCGCACGCGTTCGGCCTCGGCGACCATCTCCGCGTCCGGGGCGAACCCGACCATGTGCGAGACCCGCATCCGGTCGCGGTAACCACCGAGCAGCTGGGTGACCGGCAGGCTCAGGGTCCGGCCCAGCGCGTCCCACAGGGCCATGTCGACAGCGGCCTTGGCGGCGGGGTTGCCGACGGTGCGGTTCATCCGTGCGTGCACGACCTCGCGTTCGGTGAGGGTCAGTCCCAGGAGTTCAGGAGCGAAGAGCTCCTCGACCACCGCGATGATCGACCGCTGGGTCTCCCCGTAGGTGAACGGCCTCGGCGGTGCCTCGGCGGTGCCGACCACACCGTCGTCGGTGTGCACCCGGACGAGCACGTGGTCGGCGACGTGGACCTCGCCGCTGGCGAAGCGGAGGGGCTTGCGGTAGGGGATGGCGAACGGGATCGCCTCGATCTGGACGATCTTCAACGGGATCCTCCGAGGGGGACGGCGAGCGGGTCGGCGAGGTCGACGTCGGGCGTGGTGAAGCCGTTGGCCTCCAGCGCCTCCAGCAGCCGGGCCAGGGCGGGGGACCGGTCGTCGCAGCGCCAGGCGAGGGCCAGGTCGATGTGCACGTCGTCGGCGACCGGCACGTACCGGACGCCGTCCACCCGCAGGGCGAGGGCGGACTCGGGCAGCAGCGCCACGCCCAGACCGGCCGCGACGAGGGTGAGCATGGTGGAGGACTCGGCGGCCTGGTGGACCTGCCGCGGCGCGAAGCCGGCGCCGAGACATGCCTGGGTCACCACGGCGTTGACCGCGGAGTCCGCAGCGCTGTACAGGACGAAGCCCTCGTCGCGCAGCTCGGCCAGCCCGACCGGCTCCTCCCCGGCCAGCCGGTGCCCCTGGCCCACGGCGAGCACCAGCCGCTCGCGGGAGACCAGCCGGGCGGACAGGCCGGTGCGGCGCAGCGGCGGGCGGAGCACGGCCAGGTCGATCCGGTCCTCCACCAGGGCGAGTTCCTGCGCCGGGGTGAGCAGGTCGGGCTGGAACCGCAGCACCAGGCCCGGCATCTCGCGGGCGGCGATCCGCGCCAGCCGGGGCACCTGGCGGAAGGCGGCGAGCCCGGTCGCCCCGACGCGGAGCAGACCGGTGCTGCCGGCGGCGACGAGCGTGACCCGCCGCTGGGCGTCCTCGACGGAGGCAAGGATCCGCAGGGCGTCGCTGAGCAGCGACTCGCCCGCGGCGGTGAGCTCGACCCGGCGGGTGGTCCGGTCGAACAGCGTGGCCCCGACCTCACCCTCCAGCTGGCGGATCGCCTGGGACAGCGGCGACTGGGCCATGTGCAGCCGCTCGGCCGCTCGGCCGAAGTGCCGGGTCTGGGCGACGGCGACGAAGTAGCGCAGCTGACGGATCTCCATCGGCCCCTCCTCCGTCGACGGTGTGACCAGGCCAACGTAAGACCCGAGAGCATGTAGCCGCAAAGACCGAATTCGGCTGGATCCAGACGCTGTGGATCTCGATGAGTGCCGGGTCAGGACTAGGCAATCTGCCGACGCGCTGGGTGAGGCCCGTCACCAAGAGTGGACCGCACTGCACTCCATGTCCGCCACCGCATCGAGGGGTGCCACTCGACGTCCCTCGGACGTCCCCCTCGATGTCCCACCGAAGCCACCGGAGGCCCCCATGTCTGCCGACCTGACGCACGTCCGCCAGGTTCTCTCCGACGCCGTCATCGACGACCCGGAGGCCGGGATCTACCGGGCCAACCGCCGGATCTTCACCGACGAGGAGATCTTCGAGCTGGAGATGACGCACATCTTCGAGGGCAACTGGATCTACCTCGCGCACGAGAGCCAGCTGCCCAACCCGGGTGACTACTTCACCACCTCGATCGGTCGCCAGCCGGTGGTGATCACCCGGGACCGCAACGGCGAGCTGCACTGCCTGATCAACGCCTGCGCCCACCGCGGCGCGATGCTGTGCCGCCGCAAGGTGGACAACCGGATGACCCTGACCTGCCCCTTCCACGGCTGGACGTTCCGCAACGACGGAACGCTGCTGAAGGTCAAGGACCCCGAGGGGGCCGGCTACCCGGACAGCTTCGACCGGGACGGCTCGCACAACCTCACCGCGGTGGCCCGGTTCGACAGCTACCGGGGATTCCTGTTCGGCAGCCTCAACCCGGACGTGAGCTCGCTGGCCGACCACCTCGGCGACAGCACCAAGGTGATCGACATGCTCGTCGACCAGTCGCCGGAGGGCCTGGAGGTGCTCCGCGGCTCCTCCACCTACACCTACGACGGCAACTGGAAGGTGCAGGCGGAGAACGGCGCCGACGGGTACCACGTCAGCGCGACGCACTGGAACTACGCAGCGACCACCTCGCGGCGCAGCACCGGGGAGTCGGCCAACACCACCAAGGCGCTGGACGCCGGCGGCTGGGGCAAGTCCGGCGGCGGCTACTGGTCGTTCCCGAACGGCCACCTCTGCCTGTGGACCTGGGCGGCCAACCCGCAGGACCGGCCGCTGTGGGACCGGATGGACGAGCTCAAGGCGAAGTTCGGGGACGCCAAGGGCGAGTTCATGGTCAAGGGCTCCCGCAACCTCTGCCTCTACCCGAACGTCTACCTGATGGACCAGTTCAGCACCCAGATCCGGCACTTCCGCCCGATCGCGCCGGACCGGACCGAGGTCACCATCTACTGCATCGCGCCCAAGGGGGAGAGCGCCGAGGCCCGGGCGCACCGGATCCGCCAGTACGAGGACTTCTTCAACGCCTCGGGCATGGCCACCCCGGACGACCTCGAGGAGTTCCGCTCCTGCCAGCTCACCTTCCGGGCCACCGCGGCACCGTGGAACGACATGAGCCGGGGTGCCGAGCACTGGCTGCACGGGCCGGACGAGGTCGCCGAAGCCCTCGGCATGGACGGCGTCATCTCCGCCGGGGTGCGCAACGAGGACGAGGGCCTCTTCCCCGTGCAGCACGGCTACTGGCTCGCCACGATGCGGGCCGCACTGGAGCGACAGGCCGGCACGGCCGCCGCGACCGCGACTTCGAAGGGCTGACCGGCGATGACCACCACCCAGAGCGCCCCGCACACCACTCCGCAGACCGGCGCCCCGGCCGGACCCGGCCAGGCCGGATCGACCGGCGGCACGCTGATCACCCAGAACGCGATCGAGCAGTTCCTCTACCGCGAGGCCCGCTACCTCGACGACCGCGAGTTCGAGAAGTGGCTGGACTGCTACGCGGACGACGTCGTCTTCTGGATGCCGGCCTGGGCCGACGACGACCGGCTCACCGAGGATCCCCAGCGCGACATCTCGCTGATCTACTACGGCAACAAGGGCGGGCTGCAGGACCGGATCTTCCGCATCCGGACCGAGCGCTCCAGCGCCACGTCACTGCCCGAACCCCGCACGAGCCACAACATCTCCAACGTCGAGGTCATCGAACGCCGGGGCGACCTGGTCGACATCCGGTTCAACTGGCACACCATGTACTTCCGGTACAAGACCGTGGACCCGTACTACGGGACGTCGTTCTACGTGATCGACTTCTCCGGGCCGTCGCCCCTCATCCGGCGCAAGACCGTGGTGCTGAAGAACGACTACATCCACCACGTCGTCGACGTCTACCACATCTGATCGGAGGCGAGAGATCCCATGGACCATCGTGTGGCACTCGCGTTCGAGGACGGCGTCACCCGGTTCATCACCTGCCGGGACGACCAGACCGTCGCCGACGCGTCCTACCGGGCGCGGATCAACATCCCGCTGGACTGCCGGGACGGCGCCTGCGGAACCTGCAAGGCGCTGTGCGAGTCGGGGGACTTCGACGGCGGCAACTACCTGGAGGACGCGCTCTCGGCCGACGAGGCGGCGGACGGGTACGTGCTGCCCTGCAGCATGAAGCCCCGCTCGGACCTCGTGCTGCAGATCGCCACGACCTCGGCGGTCGCGAAGACCAGCGCCGGCACGCACCGCGGCACGGTGACCCGGCTGGACCGGCTCTCCCCGACCACGATGGGGCTGTCCGTCGAGATCGACGACCGCGACGCGCTGGCCTTCCTGCCCGGCCAGTACGTGAACATCGCCGTGCCGGGCACGGAGGAATCACGCTCCTACTCCTTCAGCAGCGCGCCGCAGGACAAGGAGCTGACCTTCCTGATCAAGCTGACGCCCGGCGGGGTGATGTCGGAGTACCTCGGGTCCCGCGCCGCCGTCGGTGACGAGATCACCTTCACCGGCCCGCACGGGAGCTTCTTCCTGCGCGAGTCCGACGCGCCGCTGATGCTGCTGGCCGGAGGCACCGGGCTGGCGCCGGTGCTGTCCATCCTGCGGACGCTGGAGGCCGGCGGCAGCACCCGGCAGATGCACCTGCTGTACGGCGTCACGACCGACGACGACCTGGTCGGGATGGACGACATCAAGCAGGTCGCCGACTCCCTCGAGGGGCTGACCTGGGACTACTGCGTCGCCGACGAGGCGACGACGGCCCCCAACCACGGCTTCGTCACCGGCCTCATGGCACCCGAGCACCTGCACGGTGGGGACACCGCCGTGTACCTCTGCGGGCCACCGCCGATGGTGGAGGGGGTCCGCCGGCACATCGCCGGACTCGGCGTCACCCCGTCCGGCTTCTACTACGAGAAGTTCGCCCTCGCCGCACCCGAGGCCGCGGTCGAGGCCGAGCCGCAGGTCGATCTCGAGGTCGCTGCCGTGGCGCCGGAGCCCGCTCCCGAGGCACCGGCCCAGGCCGCCCCGGCCGACGGCAGCGACCTCCGCACCCTGGCGGGCCGGGAGGGCCGGACGTCGGCCGGGCAGCTGCTGCTGCCCCCGGAGGAGCTGACCCCCTCCGGCGCCGGCGCGCCGGCGCGCCCCGCCGACCCGCCGGCCGAGATGCGGCGGCTGGCCGGCCAGGTGCTGGGACAGCCCGCCGGCACCGGCGAGGCCCTCCCGGTGGCCGACGCCGACGACCTGCTGCCCGCCGGCGGCGCCCGCTCGCTCGCCGGCCAGGAACTGTTCTCCGCATCGGCGCTGGAGCCGCTCACCGCGCCGGCCCCGGAGGTGCCGGCGGACCGGCCCCGGCCCGCGGCGGCCGCCGAGGGCTTCGAGATCACGGCCGACGGCTACCAGATCGGGGAGGAGCACCCCTCCGTGCACGAGTCCGATGCCATCTTCGACGCCCGCCGGGCGCTGGAGCTGGGGGCTCTCGAGCTCACGATCGGGCGGCTGACCCACCACCAGCTGGTGGGTTACCGGCTGCTCGCCGAGGCGACGGTGCCCTACGTCGAGGGCGACAGGTTCGTCGACGCGGCCGCCTACACCGAGACCAACGCCGCCTTCCACGACTACCTGTTCACCCTCACCGGCAACGAGCACCTGCTCCGCGCCTACCAGGCGCTGGGCGTCAAGGGGCACATGGAGGACTCGCTGCGGACGGCGACCTGGGTCCACCCGCGGTGCGCCCAGGACCACCTCGACATCGTCACGGCCTTCACCGACGGCGACCGCGAGCGCGCCCGCACCCTGGTCGTGGAGCACGCCGAACGGTCCAAGGAGACCACCCGACGGGCCATGGCCGACAGAACCAGGGCCGACCAGGCCACGGCCGGCCGGCCGCGCTTCCTCAGCCCCGGGCGCTTCGACGGCAAGGTCGTGGTCGTCACCGGAGCCGCGCAGGGCATCGGCCGGGCGGTGGCCGAGCGGATCTCCGCCGAGGGTGGCCGCGTCGTCCTCCTGGACCGGTCCCCGCTGGTGCACGAGGTCGCCGACGGGCTGCTCGCCGCGGACCGGCCGGCGCTGCGGCTGGAGGCGGACCTGGAGGACTACGCCTCCGCCGACGCCGCACTCCGGGAGGCGCAGGCCTGGCACGGCCGGATCGACGTCCTGGTCAACAACGTCGGAGGGGCGATCAACTTCAAGCCGTACGTCGAGTTCACCGAGGCCGAGATCGCCGCGGAGATCAACCGGTCGCTGATGCCCGCGCTGTGGTGCTGCCGGGCGGTCCTGCCCGGCATGGTGGCCCGCGGTGGCGGCGTGATCGTCAACGTGTCGTCGGCGGCCACGCGCGGCATCCACCGGGTGCCCTACTCCGCGGCCAAGGGCGGCATCAACGCGCTCACCGCCTCGCTGGCCCTGGAGTACGCCGGCGCCGGGATCCGCGTCGTCGCCACCGCTCCCGGCGGGACCGAGGCGCCGGCGCGGCGGATCTCCCGCGGAACCCCGGAGCCGCGTACCGAGCAGGAGCGGGCATGGTTCCAGGCGCACATCGACCAGACGCTCGGGTCCTCGCTGATGGGCCGCTACGGCACGCTGGAGGAGCAGGCGGCCGCCATCGCCTTCCTGGCGTCGGACGAGGCCTCCTACGTGACCGGAACCGTGCTGCCGGTGGCCGGCGGCGATCCGGGCTGACCGCGTGCGGTCCGCGTCCCCGCGCCCGCTCATCCCGACCTACGGTCGGACCGTGACCTCGGGGGACGACGACGTCCACGTCGTGGGGCAGGCCGCGGAGGCCGCGCGGCTGGACGCACTGCTCACCCGGGCCGGTGCCGGGCGAGCCGTGATGGCGCTGGTCGAGGGGCCGGCCGGGGTCGGCAAGACCATGCTGCTGCGACGGTTCCTCCGCCGGAACCCCGGGCTGCAGGTGTCCTCGGCGGCCGGGCTGGCGTGGGAGAGCCGTCGGGCGGGCGCGCTCGCGCTGCGGCTGCTCGAGGACGACGGCGACGGTGCCCCGCCGTCGACGACCGGCACCGATCCCGCGGACCTGGGCATCGAGCTCGCCGGGCGGTGGGCGGCCCGGACAGCGGAGGGGCAGCTGCTGGTCGCGGTCGACGACGCGCACTCCGCCGATCCGACGTCCCTGCGCGCGATCACGTCCGCGGCCGCCCGCAGCTGCGGCGCCGGGACCCTGCTGCTGCTCGTCCGGACCACCGGATGGCCGCCCGCGGGGGACCCCGAGGCCGTGGACCTGCTCGACCGGCTGCCCGCCGTGCACGTCCGGGTGCCCGCCCTGGGACCGGAGGACACCCGGCTGCTGGCGGCGCGGATGGCGGCCGTCGACCTGCCGCTGCCGGTCGCCCGCCGGCTGTGCGAGCACGCCGCCGGGATCCCGCGCCACCTGCTGGAGATCCTCCGCGACACCTCACCGGCCCGGTTGTCGGACTGGCAGAGCCGGCTGCCCGCCCCGGGGTCGGTGCAGCACCGGGTCCAGCGGGCGCTCAGCGACTGCTGCCCGGCGACCCGGGCCCTGGTCGAGGCGGCGGCCGTGCTGGGGCCGACCCCGGTGCTCGCCGAGGCCGTGGCGCTGGGGGACGTTCCGGATCCGATCGCCGCGCTGGAGGAGGCCTGTGCGGCCGGGCTCCTCGCCCCCGGAGCCGGGCACGGCCTGGACGCGCTGGCCTTTCCCGGGCGGTTCGTCCGCGACGCCGTGCACGCCACCCTCGGTCCGCGTCGGCGTCACGACCTCCACCTGCAGGCGGCGGCCGTGGTTCCCGACGAGACCCAACGGCTGCGTCACCGGGTCGAGGCGGCACCGCTGCCCGACGCCCGGCTCGCCGAGGAACTGGTGCAGCTGGCGCACCGCAAGGCCGACGAGGGCGCGTGGGCCGTGGTCGCGGGTGCGCTGATCGACGCCAGCCGGATCAGCCCCAGCCGGGTCGAGCGCGAGGACCGCCTGATCGAGGCCGTCGACGCGCTGGCCGGCGCCGGGCTGCTCGGCCAGGCCGTCGACGCCATCGCCGACGTGGAGGCGCTGCCCTCCGGACCCCGGCGGGACGCCGTCCTGGCCTACATCGCCATCCAGCGCGGCCGGCGGGCCGAGGCCGCTTCCTACCTGGACGCGGCCTGGCGCCGCCGGGGGTCGGACCGGGATGCCGCCGCCGTCGTCTGCCAACGCCAGGTGCTGCACGCCCTCGCCGACTGGAACGGCGGTGAGCTGCTGCGGTGGGCCGGCCGCGCGGTGGAGCACGCCGAGCCCGGCGCGCCGGCCGCGGTCGAGTCACGGGCGATCATCGGGCTGGGCCATGCCGCCTGCGGTCACCTCGACGAGGCCTTCACCGCCTACCGCCACGCCGTGGCCGAGAGCCCGTCCGGGCCGCAGCACCAACGCGCCCGGATGGGACTGGGCTGGCTGTACCTGGCGCAGGACGATCCCGAGGCGGCCCGGCGGGAGCTGGAGTACGCCGCTCCCACCGCGCGGCAGTCCGGCTCCAACCGGGTGTCGCTGTGGGCCCTGGCGTGGCTGGCCCGCACCCGCTTCGTGCTGGGGGACTGGCTCGGCGCGCTGCAGGCGGTGGACCAGGCGGAGCTGCTGCTCGGCGCGACCGGGCTGGACCTGCTGCGGCCCCTCGTGCACTGGACCGGTGCCCAGATCCGGGCGCTGCGCGGGGAGCAGGAGGCCGCGGACGGCCACCTGTACGCCGGTGCCGCCGCGGAGCACGACTACACGGTCATGACCGTTCCGGCGCTCCTCGCCCGGGCGCAGGTCGCCGAGTCCCGCGGGGACCACCACGCCGTCGTCCGGCACCTCGCGCCGCTCGCCGTCCGCCCGTTCCGCGCCGGCCTGGACGAGCCCGGCTTCTGGCCCTGGCACGACGTCTACGCCAACGCCCTGGTCCTGGGCCACCGCCTGGCCGAGGCCGAGGCGTTCCTCGAGCCGCTCGAGCAGACGGCCCGGGCCCGGGGACATCGATCGACCCGCGCCCGGCTCGGCGTGGTGCGGGGCCGGCTGCTGGCGGCGCGCGGGGACATGGCAGGCGCCGAGGAGGCACTCGGCCGGGCGCGGGCCGAGCTCGCCGCGCTGCCGGTTCCGTACGAGCAGGCCCGGGTCGACCTCGCCCTCGGGCTCACCCTGCGCCGGGCCGGCCGCCGACGGGATGCGACGGAGATGCTCACCACGGCCCGCTCGGCCTTCGCGGCACTCGGCGCGCAGGTCGACGTCGACCGTTGCGACCGGGAACTGAAGGCCGGCCGGCCGGCGCACGGCGGTGGCCCGCCCGCCGCGGACACCCTCACCGAGCAGGAGCGGAGCGTCGCCTCGCTGGTGGCCACGGGGATGGCCAACAAGGAGGTCGCCGGCGCGATGATGCTGTCGGTCAAGACGGTCCAGTTCCACCTGACCCGGGTCTACGCCAAGCTCGGTGTCCGGTCCCGGTCGGAGCTGGCGGCGCGCTTCGCCCGCCGCCCCGCCGACCAGTGATCGGACGGCGCGGGAACCGGCGCCGGCCGGTCAGCCGAACGGACGGATCCGCCAGCGCTCGTGCACGACCTCCGAGTCGACCGACCGGCTGTGCTGGTCCAGCGAGAGAGCGTCCGTGGGCGGCACCGTGTCTCCTGGCGGGTGGACGGTGGCGCGTGCGCCGCGGAGACGCCCGTCACCTGCATTGCGGAACGGCAGGTGGGACCGCGCGAAGACCTACCACGCGCGCACTCACTGCCGTAGCGTCGTTCGTCCCCGCCTGTGAGTCGGGAAACCCCGATGAAGCCGATGAAGTGCGACATCCTCATCTCGGGTGCGAGCATTGCCGGGCCGACCCTGGCGTACTGGCTGTCTCGATATGGGTTCAGGGCCATAGTGGTCGAGCGCACGCCGGCGCTTCGCGCCGGGCTCGGCGGTCACGCCGTGGACCTGTTGGGGCCGGCGGTCGACGTGGCGGAGTGGATGGGCATCCTTCCGCAGGTCATGGCCGCCCGTACCGGCACGGACGTGATCAGCATCGAGCGTCCCGGCCGGTCTCCCGTCGTCGTCGACGTCGGTCGGGCGGTGACCGGAATCGCCTCCCGGCATGTCGAGATCATGCGCGGCGAGCTGACGTCGATCATGTACGAGGCAACCAGGGACGACGTCGAATACGTCTTCGGTGACTCGATCCGCACCCTCGACGACGACGGCGACCGAGTCGCGGTCACCTTCGAGCACGGGCCCGCGCGTGACGTCGACCTGGTGGTCGGCGCCGACGGGTTGCACTCGAACGTGCGCCGATTGACCTTCGGTGACGAGTCCCGGTTCCGCCATTACCTGGGCGGCTATCTCGGCGTGTACACGCTGCCGAACTACCTCGGACTCGACGGGCGGATGGTCATGCACCACAGTCCCGGCAAGTTCGTCGCGATGTATCCGGTCCGCCAGACCGGTGCTGCCCGGGCGCTGTTCCTGTTCCGGCGGGCGGAGGAGCTGCACTACGACCACCGGGACATCGAGCAGCAGAAGCGGTTGCTCCGGCAGGCGTTCGCCGAGGACGGCTGGGAAGCACCACGCATCCTCGCCGAACTCGACGAAGCCCCGGATCTCTACTTCGACTCGATCAGCCAGATCCGCATGGAGTCCTGGTCGCGCGGGCGCGTGACCCTTGTCGGCGACGCGGGATACTGCCCCGCTCCCGCGGTCGGCGGTGGAACGGCCGTCGCGGTGCTGGGCGCATACGTCCTCGCCGGCGAGCTTCGCGCGGCGGGTGGCGATCACACCACGGCGTTCCCCATCTACGAACAACAGTTGCGGCGCTTGGTCGCTCGTACCCGCGCCCTCGCCCCGACGATGATGAAGACCCTCATCCCCCGCAGCCGGCGGCAGGTGTGGGCGACCACCCAGGCAATGCGGGTGCTGCCGCACCTACCGGCGACGGTTCAACGTGGACTTTCCTCCTTCGTCAGGGCACCCGCCCGGGCGCTGGCATCCGTCGACATGAACCGGTACGGGGCCGCCAAGGCCGCCTCTGAAGAGCCCACGGCGCAATGAGGCCGTCGTGCGCCGGAACCCAGGCGCGGCGGGGAGGGTGCCCGCGCTCCCGCCGACCAGCGTGCTCCTCCACGAGGACGGTGCAGCCGCTGCACGGATCCCCGATCGCGGCGCCCAGGCCCTTGACCCACCGGATCCGGCCGAACAGCATGGGCGGCAACCGGTGCACCGCGTCCAGCGAGAGAGCCTCCGTGGGCGGCATCGTGTCTCCTGGCGGGTGGACGGTGGCGCGTGCGCCGCGGAGACGCCCGTCCCAGCGCCGGGCGAGCCAGCGTGGTCGCTGACTGCGGGCGCCGGGTCGGGAAGGGCGGCGTTCAGCCCCCGGCCGGGGCCGGGGCGGACAGGTCGAAGACGTGGCCCGGACTGATGATCCGGGTGATCGCGGTGCCGAACGCGGAGGAGGGCTCCGGTACGCCCGGCGCCGGCTCGTCGGTGTTGAGCAGCACGACCAGGGTCATCTTCTGCGGTGGCAGGTACAGCGTGAGGCTCTCGTAGCCGGGCAGCGATCCGTTGTGACCGATCCACCCTTCGGCGTCGAAGATGCCCAGGCCGTAGCCGGTGTCGGGGTTGGAGCCGGGAGGCGTGACGGTCTGCAGGCGTTGCCCCTGGGTGGCGGGTTCGAGCAGCGTGCCGGTGGCGACCGCGCGGGCCCAGGTCCGCAGGTCCTCGAGCGTGGAGATCATCGCGCCGGCCGCCCATCCCCAGGACGGGTCCCAGTCGGTGGCCGTGGTCTCGCTGCCGTCCGGTGTCTGCCGGGTGTATCCCTGCGCGTGAGGCTCCGGGAAGGCGTTGTCGGTGGGGAAGCTGGTGTGCTCCAGTCCGAGCGGCTCGATGATGCGTCGCTGGATGAATTCGTCGAGGGGCAGCCCGCTGACCTTCTCGATGACCAGCCCGAGCAGCACGTAGTTCGTGTTGTTGTACTGCCAGCCCTGCCCGGGCGGGAACACCGGCGGATGGGCGAAGGCGACGTCCAGCAGCTGTTGCGGGGTCCAGGGCCTGTGCGGATCGCTCTGCAGCGCGCGGACGAAGTCCTCGTCCGCGCTGTAGTTGAACAGCCCGCTCTGCATCCGGGCCAGCTCGCGCAGCGTGATCTGGTCCCCGCCGGGGACGCCGGGTACGTACTTCGCGATCGGGTCGTCCAGGCCGACCTTGCCGTCGTCGACCAGCTGCAGGATCCCGGTTGCGGTGAACGTCTTGGTCTCGCTGCCGATCCGGCTGTAGAAGTCCGTGCGCATGGGGACTCCGGTCGTCTTGTCCGCGACACCGAAGGCCTTCTCGTACCGGCAGTGCGGTCCCCACAGCCCGACGAGTGCTCCGGGCGCCCCCGTCTGGGAGAGCGTGTCGGCGATCGCCTGGTCCAGCCGTGCGGTCGTCGCGCTGCTCCGGCACCAGGCGGCGGATTCGGGAGAGCCGGTGGACTCCTGCGCCCGGGCCGGACCCAGGCCACTGAGGGGCGAGAGGACCAGGGCGCCGGCGGTGAGCGCGGCGGCGAGGGCACGCACTCCCCGTGAGCTCCGGGCGGAATGAGCTCCTGCGACCACGGCAGCCTCCTCGGGAAGAGTTGCGGGGAGGAGCCTGGTGCAGCAGCCGCAGAGCAGTCAAGGCACGGCCCGCACCGCCTGATGCCGATGAGGTCCAGCTCGCCCCTGCCCGGGACGCGTCAGACCCAGCCATGACGACGGGCGATCTCCACTGCGGCGTGCCGGTTGGGTGCGCCCAGCTTCGCGGCCGCCGCGGACAGGTAGTTGCGCACCGTTCCCGGCGAGAGGTGTGCACGGGCGGCGATCTCCTCGACCGGCGCCCCCCCGGCGGCGAGCTCGAGCACATCGGCCTCGCGGGGGGTCAGCGGGCTGTCTCCGGCGCTGATCGCCTCGGCGGCCAGCTGCGGGTCGACGTACCGGCCTCCGCGGTGCACGGTACGGACGACGTCGGTGAGCACGGCCGCGCTGACGGTCTTGGGGAGGAAGCCGCGGACGCCGGCCGACAGCGCCCGTTTGAGGTGCCCGGCCCGGCCGTGCCCGGTGACGATCACCGTCGCGCACCCCGGCATCGTGGTGGTGAGCTCCGCGGCGACGGAGATGCCGTCGCGGTCGGGCATCTGCAGGTCCAGGACGGCGACGTCCGGGTTGTGCGCCCGGGCCATGGCCAGCGCTTCGGCCCCGGACGCGGCCTGGGCGACGACGTCGAGGTCCTCCTCGAGCGCGAGGAGGGCGGCCAGCGCCGTGCGGATCAAATTCTCGTCGTCGGCGAGCAGCACCCGGATCATGCCGGCACCGGGACCGGAAGGGTCGCGGTCAGCTCGAACCGGCCGTCCTCGCGGCAGGCCGTGAGCCGGCCGCCGGCGGCGTCCAGCCGCTCGGCGACGCCGGTCAGCCCGTTGCCCCAGCGCCGGCCCGCCGACTCGGCGGCGCCGTCGTTGACCACCCGGAGTTCCGTCTCACCGGCAGCGGAGCTCAGGGTGATGGTGCAGGTCGTCGCCCGGCTGTGCCGCAGCACGTTGGTCACCGCCTCCCGCACCACCCAGCCCAGCGCGACCTGGGTCGTCGCCGGCAGCAGGGGTGCCTCCTCGTCACCGCGCACGGTGCAGGACACGCCGGCGGCGCGGAGCACGGAACGGGCGCCGGCCAGCTCGCCGGGGAGGCTGGCGCTGCGGTAGCCGCCGACGACGCCGCGGAGCTCGCGCAGGGACTCGTCGGCGATCCGGCTGATCCCGGTCACCTCCTCGGCCGCCTCCACCCGGCCCCGCCGCACCAGCTCGGCGGCCAGCTGACCCTTGACCGCGATCGCCGAGAGGTTGCGGCCCATGACGTCGTGCAGGTCGCGGGCGAAGCGGAGCCGTTCCTCCGCGACGGCGAGCCGGGCCTGCACGTCCCGGCCGCGCTCCAGCTGCGTGACGACGTCGAGCACCCACACCGAGAAGCGGAACGACAACGCGGTGGCGGTGGAGGTGAGCCCGTTCAGCGCGCCGAGGGCGAGCGCCAGGCCCGGTGGGCGCCCGACGCCGAGCAGCACGGCGGCCACGAGGACGCCGATCCCGGCGCCGCCGACCGTCAGGGTTCGGGCCGGCCAGACCGTGCTGCAGGCGATGAGCACGACCGACGGTGCCAGCAGCACGACCCACGGCAGCACCGAACCCTCATCGCCACCGTCCGGAACCACGGCCACGCCCGCGGCAACGGTGGCCAGCGCAGCCGCGGCGGCGGCCATGAGCAGCCACGGCGGAAGCCTCTTGTCCGGCCCTGGGGCCGTCAGCCCGGCCCGCGCGAGGAGGAGGGCGGTGACCGCGACGGCGACCGCCCCGAGGAGGAACAACGCCGTGGCGAACGGGGGCGGGCCGGGCGAGGACCCGACGACCAGCAGCGCGAAGACGGGGGAGGGGGCCAGCACCGCGTAGTACGACGAGCGGGTGTACAGGGCTATCCGCTGCGGGTCGGACCGTCCTGCCCACCAGCCTGCGACGCTCGGCACGCGGACCATGGTCCCGTACCGACCGTCGTCCTCGGCCCCCGATGCCACGGTTTCAGCGCTTCCGGCTCATCGACGGGGTGCCCAGCGGAACACCCGGCGGGCGACGACGGAGCCGACGACCAGCCATCCGGCGAGCACGGCCAGCGGCACCGGCGCCGCGGCCCAGGCACCGGCGGTGCCGACCGCCTGTCCGCTCCACGTCTTCCCGACCAGCCCGAGCTGGCTCAGTTCGATCACCGGCGTGAGCGGGAGGAAGCGGAAGGCCTCGGCGACCCGCTCCGGGAAACCGGACAGTGGGACCAGCAACCCGGAGAACAATGTCGCCGCGAGGACCAGGGGCAGGGTCGTGAACTGAGCCGCCTCCACCGTGCGGGTGACGGACGTGCTCGCGGCGGCCAGCACCACCATCAGGGCACCGCCACCCAGGAGGGCGAGGAGCGGCAGGACGACGTCCACGGGAGCCGACCATCTCCCCAGCGCGACCACTCCGACCCCGACGACCACGACCTGCACGACGGTCACGAGCAGGGTCGGGACGGCGGTGCCGAGCAGGATCTCCCCGTCGGTGAGCTCGCCGGTACGCATCCGCTGCAGCACCAGCTCCTCGCGCCGGGCGACGAACGTGGTGACCAGGTTGTAGTAGGCCACCAGGATCAACGTGATGCCGATGGCTTTGGCGATGAAGCTGGGTCCGTCGAGTTCCATACCGTTGGACACGGCGATCGCGGCGACGCTCCCCAGCAGCAGGGCCGGGCCGAGCAGGGAATTCACGGCGGCGGTGCGGTTGCGCAGCAGCAGCCGGATCTCGGCGGAGGCGAGCGCGAGCACGCGGCGGCGCGCGCTCCCTCGGGAGCCGAGGTCGCTCGGCGACGTGTCGGCGACGGGCAGGGTTGCGGTCATGGCAGGGCTCCTGGGGCGCGGGGTCACGCGGCGGTGGGGACGGCGCCGTCGGCGACGGCGAGGAATGCCTGCTCGAGGGAGGCGGGGCGGGCCTGGAGGCCGGGAAGGTCCAGACCGTGCCCGCCCGCCCAGGCCAGGAGAGCGGCGAGGGTCGACTGCAGGTCGTCGGTGCGCAGCTCGACGTGCGGGGGCCCGACGGCGACCGCGACCCCGGGCAGGTCGGGTAGCGGAAGCCCGCCGTCGCCCAGGGTGAAGCGGATCGTGGCGGACTGGCCGGCGGCGATCTCGGCCTGGGTGCCGGCGAGCACGATCCGGCCGGCGCGCATCACGGCGATCCGATCGGCGAGCTGCTCGGCCTCCTCGAGGTGGTGGGTGGTCAGCACGACGGCGGCGCCCCCGCTCACCAGGTCGCGGATCAGCTCCCAGACCGTGCGTCGGCTCTCCGGGTCCAGCCCGGCCGTGGGCTCGTCCAGGACCACGACCCGCGGCCGGCCGAGCAGCGCCAGGGCGAGGTCGAGCCGGCGCCGCTCGCCGCCGGAGAGGCTGCGGACCCGGATGCCGGCGCGGGCGCCCAGGCCGACCTGGGCCAGCGCCTCGCCGACCGGGCGCGGCCGGGTGAGGGTGTGGGCCCAGGTCCGCAGCGTCTCCTCGACGGTGAGGTCCCCGGGTAGCCCGCTGGACTGCAGCAGCACGCCGAGATGTGGCCGCACCCGGGACCGCTGGGTGACCGGATCAGCGCCGAGGATGCGGACCGAGCCGCCGTCGGCGCGGGCCAGCCCTTCGACCACCTCCAGCACGGAGGTCTTGCCGGCGCCGTTGACTCCGAGCAGCGCGAAGACCTCTCCGGGCCGCACGGTGAAGGAGACGCCCCGTACGGCCTCGAAGGCGCCGTACCGGCGGTGCAGGTCGACGACCTCGACGGCGACGTCGCCGTGCGCGGGATGAGCAGTGAGCACGAGGTGCCTCCAGTGGACATGCGGGCCGGTGCCCGTCGGGATGGGTTGCGGCCGGTCTCGGTTCGACGGTGTCATCCGGCCGGGCGTCCCACAGGTGCCGCAACTCATCGGTCGGGCCACCAGCCGCACGGCAGGAGCGGTGACATCTGTCATGGCCGGAACCCGGTCGATCCGGCGAGGGAGGCAAGCAGGCGGACGCCGGCGCGGTCCACCGACCGTGCCGTGTCGGCCAGGACGACGACGCCTGCCTCGGCTGCGGGCAGCAGCGCCAGGTAGCCGGCGAAGCCCCCGGTGCCGCCGTTGTGCCACAGGGCGGTGTGCCCGGTGGACCGGACCGGAGAGAGGAACCAGCCGAGGCCGACCTGCAGCCACCGGTTCCTCCGAGCCCGGGTCTCTGCACCAGACCGAGGGCGTCCCGGAGGGTGGTGCCGTCGGGCTCCAGATGGGCACGCAGCAGGGTGAGCAGGTCGGGAACGGTGGAGTACAGCGCCCCGGCCCCCGGCATGGCGCCCAGGTGCCAGTCCGGCACGACCCGTCCCCGGCGGGAGTGACCGGCGGCCTTCCGGGTCAGCTGGTCCGGGCGCAGGTCCACGGCGGTGTCCGGCAGCAAGAGGGGACCGGTGATGCGGTCGGCGATCAGTTGGGCGTACGGCCGGCCGGTGTGCCGGCTGAGGGCCTGCCCGAGCAGTGCCGCGCCGAAGTCGGAGTACCGCACTCTGGTGCCCGGCGCCGAGCGCAGCCGGGTCGCGGCGAGGGCCTCCAGCAGGTAGTCGGTGGTGACGTCTCGGTAGGGGTCGGAGCGGGAGCGCAGTGCCCGGCGCAGCAGCCCCGGGGGCAAGCGCGGCAGTCCGGAGGTGTGGGTCGCCAGGTGGCCGAGCGTGATGGGAGCGCCGGTCGCGGGGGTCGGGGTCCCGGGCAGCAGGGCCGCCAGTGGGGTGTCCAGGGTGACCTCCGTGCGGGCGACAGCGTCGGCCAGGGCCAGAGCCGTGAAGACCTTGGTGACCGACCCGATCTGGAACAGGCTGTCGCCACTGACCGGACCGGTGGTGTGGACGACGGTCTGCGGCCCGGCGAACGCGCCGACCGCCAGACCGATCCGGCGCCGGGCGGCCGCTCGCGTCGCCGCGTGCACCGCCTCGGTGAGCGCGTCGGTCGTGGCGGTCACGGCCGACCATCCCGGCCGAGCACACGGTCCAGCAGCCGCCGGACGGCGCCGGCGGGGACCTCGGTCGGCCAGTCGGGCACCGGCGCGCCGTCCGGCACCATCGCGGCCAGCACCAGCGGCCGGACGTCGTCCGGCTCGATACCGAGTGCGGCGAGGGCGCCGGCCGACGCGGTGGCCGGCTCCAGCACGGTCAGCCACAGCTCGCCGGTGCCGAGCTTGACGCCCGGCCGCAGCTGCCGGTCGCGCACCAGCGGCCGCCACTTCGCGGTGAAGTCCCGCGCGGCCCGGCGGAACTCGACCGCAGGCTCCGGGGTGGAGCGGCGGCCAGGTGCGGTGCCGTCGTCCACCTCCGGAACCTGCACCGGGGGGGCGCCGAGGGCGGCGCGAGCGCCGTCGACGGTCAGCTGCGGATGGTCGGCGGTCACGGTCTGCGTGACCGGATCTCCCGTCCGCAGCAGACCCAGGAGGACGTGCGCGGTGCCGTACCTGTTCTCGCCGCGCCGCCGGGCCTCGTCTGCGGCCGCCTGCAGCACTGTGGCAGCCGTGTCGTCGTAGAGCAGCATTCGATTCCCTCTCTCGGGGTCGTCATGGGAGATCTCCGAGGCTGCCGGCGGCCCGAGCCCGGCCGTCCGCTCGGTGCCGACAGTGGTCACGCGGGTGGTTGGTCGAAGGGCGCCAGGTCCTGCCCGCAGGCGGTCCCGGGCGGCGGGACGGCCCCGGTGAGCAGGTACTGCGCGGTCGCGTCCGAGGCGCAGGAGCTGAGCGGGAGCGCTCCGTGGCCGACGCCGTCGACGGTGAGCAGTGCACTGTTCGGCAGCAGGTCGTGCACGTGGACGGCGTTGCCGTACGGGGTGGCCGGGTCGTAGCGGTTGTTCAGCAGGAGCACCGGTGCGGACGTTCGGGCGGTCCAGGGGCCGGCGTAGCGCTCGCTGGAGCGGCCCTGCCAGGGCCCGCAGACCCGCGCCTGGGAGGCCCACCAGGAGCCGAAGAAGGGGGCGACCGTGGCGTCCCGCTCCCGGCCGATGACGCCGTAGCGGTGCATATCGCGCGGATTGTCGGTGTCGGCGCAGGCGATCGCCGCATTGGCTTCGACGATGTTGTCGTATCCCGTGGCGTCCGGCGGTGGGATGACCTCTGCCAGGGCTGCGGCCCCGGCTTCGGCATCCGCGATGTCGACCGCGTGCAGGAACCGGCCGAGCGTCTCCCACGCCCAGCCGAAGTAGAGGATCTTGCCGGTGATGATGACCAGCTCGTCGTAGCCCAGCTCCCGCACGGGTTGGCCCGGGAGGCTGATCGCCAGGGGGGTCGTCCGGAGGCGGGCCGCCAGGTCGGCGAAGCGTCGCTGCGGGTCGCCGTCGGCGGCGAACGCGCAGCCCCGCGCGCCGGCCTCGGCGCACAGCTGGAAGAAGCGCTGGAGCGTCGCATCGCTGCCCACGTCGGCGTTCTCCCGGATCCAGTCGACGCTGCCCCGGGCGCCGGTCGCCCATGCCGGGTCGACGACCGAATCGAGCACGATCGCGCCGGTGCGGTCGGGGAAGACGTTGGCGACCACCTGCCCCAGGAAGGTGCCGTAGGAGAACCCGAGCAGGTTGATCCGCGCGTCACCCAGTGCCGCGCGCAGCACGTCCAGGTCGCGCGCGAACGCCAGGGTGCCGACGTGGTCCAGCAGGTCGCCGTTGCGCGCCCGGCACTGCGCCGCGAACCGGGCAGCCTGCGCAGCGGCCTCGGCCTCCTCAGCCGGATCGGTGGGGAACTCCTGGCCGCTGACATAGGGCAGGCTCTGCTGCTCCTCGGTGCTGCTGTCGGCGCAGCGGATCGGCTCGCTCTCGCCCGTGCCTCGGGGTCGACACCGACCAGGTCGTAGCGGGCCAGCACCTCCGGTGGCAGCAGCGCCTCCCCCGCCGTACGCACGGTGTCGGCAGCCGGGTAGCCGGGGCCGCCGAAATTGACGAACAGGCTCCCCATGCGGTGCGCGGGGTCGGTGGCCGGCCGGCGGACCAGGTGCAGGCTGAAGGCGCGCCCGCGCGGCCGGGCGTAGTCGTAGGGCACCTGTGCCGTCGCCTGCTGGTAGCCGTCACCGGCATCGGCCCACTCGACGGCGGGCACCGGGACACCGGGAACGCCACCGGGCGGGAGGTCGGCCGCGGTGCTCGTGTCCACGGCCGCAGGAGCCGGGGCTGAGGACCACGCCGAGACGAGCACGGTCACCGCAGCGCACAGCACCGCCACGAGGGACCGGAGCAGGCGTCCCGGCCCCGACCGGGTGCGGCGGTCGGGTGGGAGGGGGTGGGTCGTTCCAGGAGTGCGCATGGGATGCCTCTGACGGGAGTGCCCGCCGCCCGTGGTGCGGGCGGTCCTTGTGGGGGTGGTTCGAGGTTGTCGTGCGCCTTGGGCGCGCCACAGGTGCGGAAACTCATCGGTTGCCGGGCTGGCCGCGCGGCCGACCCCTGACACGTGTCACCGGCGGGGTCTGATGGGCGCGGTTCAGGTCACGGTGATGACGACCTTGCCGCGCGCGTGTCCCTCCTCCAGGTGGCGCAGGCCGGCGGCGCTGTCGGACAGGGGGTAGGTCCGGCCGAGGACGGGGGTGAGCTTGCCGACCTCGATGAGGTCGGTGACGGCGAGCAGGTGCTCCCGCGTCCAGGTGTACGGCAGCGGTCGGAGCCGCTGCCGGAGGAGAACGTCGACGACGACCACGCGGAGGATCCCCGCGATCGGGCCGAACAGGTGGCCGTCGGGTGAGCCCCCCGCGTTGGACACGAGGGTTCCGGTCGGGGTCAGCGCCCGGCGCAGGCGGCGCAGCGGCTGGTTGCCGACGTTGTCGAGGATCACGTCGTACCGCTCGCGTTCGTCGGTGAAATCGTCCCTCGTGTAGTCGACGACGTGCGCGGCGCCGATCGACCGGACGAGCTCGACGTTGCGCGTGCTGCAGATCCCGGTGACCTCGGCGCCGAGCGCCGTCGCGATCTGCACGGCGAAACTGCCGACCCCGCCCGCGGCTCCGTTGATCAGCACCCGGTGCCCGGGCTGCACCCCGCCGGCGTCGCGGACCGCGCGGAGCGCGGTCTGCCCGGCCATCGGAACGGCCGCCGCCTGCTCGAAGGTCAGCCTCGCCGGCTTGGGCACCACCTTGTCCGCCGCGGCGCGTGCGTACTCGGCGAACGCACCCTCGAACCGGCCCAGCACCTCGTCCCCGGGGGCCGTCCCGCGCACGTTGGCGCCGACGGCCTCCACGCGCCCCGCCCCGTCGACCCCGGCCACCCGGGCCTTGGGCTTGGTCAGTCCCACGGTTCCACCGAGGCGAGCGACGTAGGGGTCGCCGCGCAGGACGTGCCAGTCGTAGGGGTTGAGCGCGGCGGCGTGCACGCGGACCAGCACGTCGTCGGGCCCGCACGCGGGCGGGTCGGTGTCCACGAACCGCAGGACGTCGGGGGAGCCGAACCGCTCCTGGACGATCGCCTTCATCAGTGCTCCCTCATCGTGTTGGCGTGCCGGTGGGAGGAGGACCCCCGGTCGGGTGGCCTGGCGTAGCCCGGGCGGGGCGGCGGTGCCGGGAAGGCTGCGGTCCGGCGTCGGCTCGGCCCCGTTCGCGGATCTCCTTCCGCCCGCGGCTCCGGCGGGGCCCAGCTGGTTCTCGCGGGCTCGCTGCTACGAGCGGAAGGTAGGAGCCGATGGGGTGAGGCCGGATCACCTGGCCGGGTGATCTGTGCGGTGACGTCACCGCACGGCAAGGGGTGAGGCGGTGGTTCCGCCCGCAGGGCGCCGGAGCGGTTCGCCCGCGACGTGAGCCGCCGTGGCTAGAGGAGGCCCAGCTGCTCCGCGCGGCGGACGGCGGCCGGACGGCTGCCCACCCCGAGCTTCCCGAAGATGTGCTTGTTGTGCGTGCGCAACGTGTTGAGGGACAGGAAGAGTTCGCGGGCGATCTCCGGCCCGCTCAGGTCGGTCTGCAGCAGCCCGAGCACCTGTAGTTCCCGCTTGGTCAGCGGTTCCGTCAGGTGCCGTGTCACGGCGGTCGCTCGGTCACCTTCCGATGCCCGAAGCAGTCGTCCCACGTGCTCCGGGGCGATCCCCTGCTGGGCGGCCGCACGCAACAGAGCCACCATGGGTGCCCCCTCGTCCAGGAAGAGCCGGACGTGGCCCTCGGGTCGGGTCTGGGTCAGGGCCCGGTCCAAGGCTGCGAGAGCCGGCGCACGGTGTCCTTGCGCCGCGTCGGCGAGGGCCTGGAGCACGAGGATCTCGTTCACACTGCCCGTTCGTCCGGAGGCCTCCGCGGCCGCGAGCAGTCGCTCCAGCAGACCGACGGCGTCGCGGAGGGCGGCCTGCCCTCCGTGCAGCCGGTGCTCGGCGAGGAGCAGTCGTGCGAGTGTGAGGTGCTCGAACTCGTGCAGGTAGCTGAGGTCGTCCGCGGCCGACAGCCCGCGTTCGCGGGACCACTCGACAGCTTCGGGCAGTCTTCGCTGCCCGATCCGGATCCGCGCCTTCATCGCAGGGATGGGGCGCACGATCGGGAAGAATCCCCGCACGTACCGGCGCTCGGCCTCATCCAGGAGTTCCAGGGCGCCGTCCAGGTCACCCTCCGCCTCCCTGATGCGCGCCATGGCCACGAACCAGCGGTACCGGTTCTCCGTCAGGGACGTGTGCTCACCCAGTGCCCTGCTGGTCTGCAGGTGATCGGTCGCGGCATCCAGGTCGCCCTGTTCGCGGAGGACTTCGCTGAGCCCCACGTGCAGGTCGGCCGTCGCCCGTGGTCGCCCGTGTGCGGTCGCCAGGTCCAGGGCCCGCTCGTGCAACCGTCGTGCCTCCCGTAGCCGCCCTCGCGCGATCTGCATGTCAGCGAAGACCAGAGTGCTGCTCAGCTCGTCGGCCAGGTTGCCGGCTGCGCGCAGGCCGGTCACGGCAACCGAGAACGTCTGCACGGCCGTCTCGAGGTCGCCACTCGCCCACGAGGCCAGCCCCAGCAACCCCGCCGCGGCGCCGCGTTCCAGGTGGTCACCCGGCTCGGTCAGTTCGAGCGCGTGCCGGGCATGTTCCCCCGTGCCAGGGATATCGCCCCTCGCCTGCGCCAACGACGACCGGTAGATGGCGATCGTCACCGGCAGCAGGTGCAGGTCCGCTCCCTCGACGGGCGAGTAGGGGGCAGGAGCTCCCGTCGGGTGATCCGTCGGGAGCGCGGTGCCGAGCCCCCGTTCGGCCTCGTCCAGCCAGGGCTCGACTGCATCGAGGTCGCCGGCGACGAGCAGCAACCAGGCGCGGACGACGCTGAGCACGGGCCTGCGTCGGACGAGCTCGTCCGGCAGTGACGTCAGCCACGCCAGCAGCATCGCGTCGTGCCGGCTGCGTCGGGCCTCGGGCAGGGCGCTCTCCATGAGGCCGGCCGCGCGGTCGAAGTCCCCGGCCGAAAGGGCGTGCCGCACCGCGTCTTCCGCGAAGCCGTTGCGCTCGTACCACTCGCTGGCCGCGGCATGCAGCGCCGGCACCCGGTCGAGGTGCTCCTGCAGGACGCGTGACCGGAGCACGTCCGCGAACAGGTGGTGGTAGCGGTACCACTGCCGCTGGTCGTCGAGTGCGCTGACGAACAGGTTGTCGCGGTCCAGGCTTGCGAGCATCGCGCTGCCGCCGTCCAGCCCGGTGACGGTGTCGCACAGCGGCCCGGTCAGCCGGTCGAGGAAGGCGGTACGGAGCAGGAATTCCCGGACGTCGTCCGGCTGGTGCTGGAGGACCTCCTCCACCAGGTAGTCGATGACGAAGCGGTGGCTGCCGGTGAACGTGGAGATGAACCCGGCGACGTCCTGGTGCTGGCGAAGGGAGAGGGCGGCCAACTGGAGACCGGCGATCCACCCTTCGGTGCGGGTCTCGAGGGCTTCGATGTCGTCGGCCGAGAGACCCAGATCCATTGCCCGGTTGAGGAAGTCCACGGCTTCCTCGCGCGTGAAGCGCAGGTCCGCGGCGCGGAGCTCGGTCAGCTCCCCACGACTCCGCAGGCGGGCCAGCGGGAGGGGTGGATCCGACCGGCTGGCGATCGCCAGGTGCAGCTGCGGCGGCAGGTGGTCGAGCAGGAAGCCGACGGCCTGGTGTACCGGTCCTGCGTCGATCACGTGGTAGTCGTCGAGGACGAGGACCACCCGCCCCTGCGCCGTTGCTGCGTCGTTGATCAGCGCAGTGAGGGCAGCGTCGACCGGCAGCGCCGGGACGTCGGCCAGGAGGCTCAGCGCCTCCGAACCGAGGTCGGCGTCGAGGGTCTGCAGCGCGGCGACGACGTAGGCCAGGAATCGGGACACGTCGTTGTCCCCGTCGTCCAGCGACAGCCAGGCGACGCGCAGGTCGGGTTCACATTGCCCGTTGCGTGCGATCCATTCGGCCAGGAGGGTGGTCTTGCCGAAGCCGGCGGGAGCGGAGACGAGCGTCAGCGTGCGGAGCGGACCGAGCCGATCGAGCAGCCGCGGTCGCGGGACGAGCTGGCTCCGGGGCGCGGGGACGTGGAGCTTCGTGGCCAGCAGCCGCGTCGGCATCGGACAACCATAGGAGCGTCAGCGCCTCACCAGCCGACGTTGGAGGCCCGTCGCCGAGCCCGGTCGGCGGACCCGACCCGGACCAGGGGGAGTCGGAGGGACACGCGCAGGGCTCTCGACTCCGCACGCTGGGCCGCGCCCGCACGGGCGGCCTCCGCCACGAGATGCCCGACCTGGCCGGTCGGCCTCGTCGGGACTCGGCCGACGCCGTCAGCCGTTCACCCTACCGACGGCGTTCCTGCCGAGGCTGAGAAGCCGCTGCACGGCCTTCCGGGCCGGCACGGTGATCCCGGGCGCACTGAGTGCGACGTCGGACAGCCGAAGAAAGGCTGCCGTCGGCAGGTAGGACTGGGCGGCGGAGAAGCGGCGCTGGAGGAGATCAGCGAACCGGTCCTGCTCCACATAGCGCGGGAGGTGTTCGAACCAGGTCGCACTGCTGTCGGCCATGCGTTGCGTCCGGCGCAGAGCAGCTCTGCGACGCCGCCCGTACGCCTCGAGGGATCGCTCGATGTCGTCGTGCCCGGCAAGCGTGTCCGCGAGCGCCATCGCGTCCTGGAGAGCGAGACGCGTGCCCGAGCCGATGGTGAAGTGAGTGGTGTGGGCGGCATCGCCCATGAGCACCAGGCGGCCTGCGTGCCAGCGTGCGTTCGTGATGCTCTGGAACTGCAACCATGGCGCGGCGTCTCTCGTCCCGTGCTGCGGTCGCAGTGCGTGCCCCTCGAGCGTCGGGGCGAAGATGGCTTCGAGACGGCGCATCGTTGCGTCTGTCCCGAGGCGATCGAAGCCAAGCCCACGCCAGGTCTCCGATGAGGTCTCGACGACGAACGTGCTGGTGCCACCGTCGAACCCGTAGGCATGTGCCCATACCCAGCCGGCGTCGGTCTCGACGAACGGAAAGGTGAAGGAGCCGAACACGCGGCTGGTCCCCAGCCAGATGTACTTGTTGCGCCGCTGGACGACATCCGTACCGAATGCTCCCGGGTGGCGACCGCGGACGGCGCTGTTCACCCCATCGCTGGCCACCACGAGGTCGACGGTCTCGGCCAGGTGGGAGACGTCGTGCAGCGCCTGGCCGTACTGGATCCGGACACCGAGCTCGCGGGCCCGGTCCGCGAGGATTCGCAGCAGCGTCTGACGGGCCATGCTGTAGCCGTGGTCGGGGATCCGTACCGGCTCACGGCCCCGAACGTCGATCACCTGGTCCTCCCAGCGGACCGCGTGCGACCTGACCCTCTGCGCCGTGGGCAGATCCTGCCGGCCCAGCTGATCCAGCAGGTCGTCCCAGAAGACGACGCCCCAGCCGTAGGTCACCCCCTCGGGGAACCGCTCGTACACGGTGACGTCGTGGCCTGCGCCGAGCTGGCTGGCCAGGATCCCGAAGTAGAGACCGGCTGGACCGCCTCCGACGCAGGCGATCCGCATGCCGAGTGATGGTGGCACATCCCTCGCGCAGTGAGCGGGGGGAGCGCAGCAACGGCGATCAGGGCTGCCTGAGGTCCAGCGGGCAGTGGCTGGTGAGCGCCGGCCGACGCCGAGGCCTCGTCGGCCCGGCCCCGATCCGAGGTCCGGCGGAGCGAGGAGTCGGCTGCCGTCAGCGTGTGGTCCGGCGGCGGTGGCGGAGGTGGCGCACGGAGGCCACGCTCGCGGCCAGGATCAGGACGACCAGGTAGAGGGGATAGGCAACGAGGAAGCTGTCCTGGACCACCGGCCACAGCAGCGGAATGCCCGGTCCCGTGGCCGCGTCCCGGAGGAGGTGCAGCGCAACTCCACCGGCTAACCCCAGCGCCCAGGTCCGGCACGGTCGCGCTGCGCTCACCACCAGGAGCAGCACGATGGTCAACAGGCCGTGAGTCGGCGGTCGCCCTCCGTCCACGGCGAAGCCGGGGTCCCAGGTGTACTGCGGCACATGATCTGCATCGATGCCGACCGACGCGGCCAGGACCCACGGCCAGACCGAAGGTGGCGTGAGTCGCTCGGGCAGCGCCATGAGGATCAACCAGGCCGTGAGCAGATGGGCAGGTTCGTCGGCGAGACCAGCGATGAGAAGGGGCCAGGGCCGGAAGGTGGCGAGGGCATCCAGGACGACGACCGCGGTGACCGCGATCCACGGCATCAGCCACCCACGGTCGGACTCCGCACGCGTCAGCAGGTGCGTCCTCCGCCGAGAGTCGGGGCAAGGAACCGCGTCAGGATCCCGGTGCGGTCGGTGCGGCCGTGTCCGGTCCACGCCCCGGCGGTCAGGAGAGCCCGGCGTCGTAGTACACCTCCGGGGCGAGCGGCGCGTCCGGGATCGTGGCGACCGCGAGGGTCCCGCGTTCGGTCTCCCGCCGGATCAACCCCTGGTCCGTAAGGACGGCGTCGCCCACGTGCGGCGAACGGCGAGCCAGCGCCCCTCGGATGCCGGCACGCCTGAACCCGAGGGGACGGGCCACCGTCCCCTGCCGGGTCGTCCGGTACAGCTCGACGGCTGCCCCGGCGGAACTCCTGCGGGTACCTCTTCCTCTTCCTCGCCACCGTGGCATCTTCCCGCTTCCTCCAGGCCGGGCCTGGATCGAGCATGTCCACGATCAGGGGTGGAGGCCCCGTCGCGTCGCGGGAGTGAGCCGTTGCAGCACGGCACGCGCGCGCTGGTCGAGGTTGGTCAGCGGCAGACGTTCGAACCGGAGCGCGTTGTAGCGGAGCGGCGTTCCGCCGAGAGCCGCTTTGGACGATTCCACGCCGGAACCGGGATCTGATTCCCCCATGTGGAAGTAGCGGGCCCCCTTGTTGCACGCGTCCTCGATGGCCATCGATTGCAGGAGCGTGCTACCGGAGGTTCGATTGGCGAGTTCCCGGTCCATCGCCGCGAGCCAGCCGACCGCTTGCTGACCGAAGTGCAGGGAGGCCACGACGGCGACGGGTCGGCCGTGCAGGTGCGCCGACCGGACCACGCACATGTCGCCCAGCGCCGCCGACGCGGTGGTCAGTTGCCCGACCCGATCCCTGCACCGTTCGACCAGACGGGCCGCCCACAGCGGTTGACCGCGTTGAGCCGCCCATCTCTCGACCGAGCGGGCGTTCAGCTCGGCGAAGGCCTCGACGATGGCGGGGTCCGGATACCGGCGGATGTCCAGACCGGACTTCAGGGCCTTTCGGAGCTTGCTTCGCGTCTGGCTCCGGTATCTCTCCGACCACACCGACTCGAAGCCGCCCGCCAGGTCGACGAACTGGCACAGGAACGGCAGCCGGACGGCGCTTGCCGGAGCGTTGTCCTCCCATGGTCCTGCGTTGAGCGGATTGGGGACCAGAGAGGCGCGGGCAGCGGGGCGGTCTGCCAGGTCGCCGAGTATCGCGCGGATCTCGCCGGCGGTCGGCCGACCGCCGGTCACGAGCGCTCCGCCGTATCCGAACCCGTAGGGCATCGACTCCTCACTCAGCAGAAGCCCACCGCAGGTCCTTGCCACCAAGGGCAGGACGAGTTGCCGTCCGCCCGGGAATTGATAGAGCCGGCTCGCGTCGGTGCGGCCACGGGTGGCACAGAGCCAATCCACCCATTCGGGCGTCTGACTCGGGAGGGCGGTCGGGTCTCCCGCGAGGGCCTGCCGCCAGATCTGCCGCGGGGCGGGACTGACGATGCGCAGTCCCGCCGTCTCGTGGGGGACTGGTCGCGATCGGTGGTGGCCGTTCCCCAGGGTCATCTCGGACCTCCGGCCGACTCATCCGGAGCGTCCTCGCCGAGCCGCGCCGGCCAGCGCGGCTGACCGCGGCGTCGCGCCCCGCGTTCCGCTCGACGGTTCAGCTCGGGGGAGTCTGCCGACCAGCTGTTCCTGCTCGTCCGACTGCTGCGGACGATGCTGCCGGCGCCGAGGTTCCTGGCGGACGTGGGAGGACCACCGCTACGTGAACGTCTGGTCGAAGTGTCGGTGATCATGTTTCGGACCCAGCTTCCAGGCCAAGCGGATGGATGGGCTTCACCCTTCGTGCCGTGGGCCGCCTTAGGCGGTGCAACACGAAGAGACCGGACAGGGCGGCGAGCGCCAGCCACACGACGACGTGACCTCGCACCAGGTCGAGGACGAACGCCCAACCGGCGGCCGCGACCAGCGCCCCCGCAGCCAGGCGGTTCACACGCGGCGGTAGCAACGAATTCGCGAACAGCCACATGACGAT
>JAICZD010000260.1 GCA_025933855.1 Modestobacter sp.
CCATCCGGCGGCGTACCCGGCGTCGGCGCGCCGCTCGCGCAGTTCGCCGCCCCAGCTCCCGGGGCGGCCGGCCCCGTGGGGGCCGGGCTCTCGGGCAGGCGCCGGCCCGCGGCGCCGCGGCGGATGGCGACGAACCGCTGCCCGACCGTGATCGCGCTGCCGACCAGCAGGATCCACAGGGCGACGTGCAGGGCGTACGGGATCCCGAGTCCGGTGAACCCGGTGCCCACCAGGACGAGGATGAGCCGCTCGGTGCGCTCGACGACCCCGACGTCGCAGGAGATCCCGACGCCCTCGGCGCGGGCCTTCACGTAGGAGGTCAGCACCCCCAGGACCAGGCAGAGCAGCGCCAGCAGCACGATCAGCCGGTTGTCGCCGGAGCCGGAGTACCACCAGGCCAGCGCGGCGAAGATGGCGGCGTCCGCGGCCCGGTCACCGGTGGAGTCCAGGACCGCGCCGAACAGCGAGCCGCCGCCGCGGGCGCGGGCCAGCGCGCCGTCGAGCATGTCCAGCAGCACGAAGACGGTGACGCCGAACGCGCCCCAGAACAGCTGGCCGCTGCCGATGCCGAACACCGCGGCGGCGACCGCGCCGAGGGTGCCGGTGAGGGTCACCGCGTCGGCGGTGACGCCGGCGCGCACCAGGCCGGCGACCACCGGGGCCCAGAACCGGCCGACCAGGGGCCGGAGGTTGACGCCGAGCACTCAGGACCCCCGGGGAGCGGGTGGAGCGCGGTGCTCGTCCCAGACCGCGGCCAGCAGTGCCCGCGTCTCGGCCAGCACCTGCGGCAGCACCCGGGTCAGCCCGATCACCGGCATGAAGTTGGTGTCCCCGCCCCAGCGCGGCACGGCGTGCTGGTGCAGGTGGTCGGCGATCCCGGCGCCGGCGACGGACCCCTGGTTCATCCCGATGTTGAACCCGTGCGCGCCGCTGACCGCGCGGACCGCCCGCATCGCCGTCTGGGTGAAGGCGCCCAGCTCGGCGACCTCCCCCAGGGTCAGGTCGGTGTAGTCCGGCACGTGCCGGTACGGCACCACCATCAGGTGCCCGGCGTTGTACGGGTAGAGGTTCAGGACGGCGAACACCGTCTCCCCGCGGGCCACGATCAGCCCGTCCTCGTCGCTCATCGCCGGGATGAGGCAGAACGGGCAGTCGTGGTCGCCGGTCGGCTTGCCCTCGCCGCGGATGTAGGCCATCCGGTACGGCGTCCAGAGGTGCTCGAACACCGAGGAGGGGCCACCGTCGTCGGCGGAGACGGGCGCCCGGTGCTGGGCCTCGCCGCTCATCCCGCGCCCAGCGGGGTGTCGGCCGTCGGGTCGGCATTGTGCCGGGCGGCCACCCAGGCGGCGATCTGCTCGACGGCCTCGGCGACCGGCACCCCGTTGCGCTGCGAGCCGTCGCGGTAGCGGAAGGACACCGCACCGGCCTCGGCGTCGGTCGCGCCGGCGATCAGCACGAAGGGCACCTTCTGCTTGCTGGCGGTGCGGATCTTCTTCTGCATCCGGTCGTCGGAGTCGTCGATCTCCACCCGGATGCCGCGCTGCCGCAGCTGCAGGGCGACGTCGGTCAGGTAGGGCACCTGCTCGTCGGTGACCGGGATCCCGACGGCCTGGACCGGCGCCAGCCAGGCCGGGAAGGCGCCGGCGTAGTGCTCGGTGAGGACGCCGAAGACCCGCTCGATCGAGCCGAACAGCGCCCGGTGCAGCATCACCGGCCGCTGCCGGGATCCGTCCGCGGCGGTGTACTCCAGGTCGAAGCGCTCCGGGAAGTTGAAGTCGACCTGGATGGTCGACATCTGCCACGACCGCCCGATGGCGTCCCGGGCCTGCACGGAGATCTTCGGACCGTAGAAGGCCGCGCCGCCGGGGTCGGGGACCAGTTCCAGGCCGGAGGCGTCGGCGGCCGCCTGCAGCGCCGCGGTGGCCTCGGCCCACTGGGCGTCCTCGCCGATGAACTTCGGCGACTCGTCGCGGGTGGACAGCTCCAGGTAGAAGTCGGTCAGCCCGTAGTCGCGCAGCAGCCCCAGGATGAAGTCCAGGACCCCCCGGATCTCCCCGGCCATGCCCTCGCGGGTGGTGAAGATGTGCGAGTCGTCCATGGTCAGGCCGCGCACCCGGGTCAGCCCGTGGACCACACCGGACTTCTCGTACCGGTAGACGGCGCCGAACTCGAACAGCCGCAGCGGCAGCTCGCGGTAGCTGCGCCCCCGGCTGCGGTACACCAGGATGTGGAACGGGCAGTTCATCGGCTTGAGGTAGTAGTCCGCGCCCTCGAACTGCATCGGCGGGAACATGGTGTCCGCGTAGTACGGCAGGTGCCCGCTGGTGCGGAACAGGTCTTCCTTGGTGATGTGCGGGGTGTTGACGAAGGAGTACCCGGCCTCCTCGTGCCGCTGCCGGCTGTAGTTCTCCAGCTCGCGCCGGATGATCCCGCCCTTGGGGTGGAAGATGGCCAGCCCCGAGCCGATCTCGTCGGGAAAGCTGAACAGGTCCAGCTCGGCGCCCAGCTTGCGGTGGTCGCGCCGCTCGGCCTCGGCCACCTGCTCCAGGTAGGCCTTGTGCGCGTCCTTGCTCTCCCAGGCGGTGCCGTAGACCCGCTGCAGCTGGGGGTTCTGCTCGCTGCCGCGCCAGTAGGCGGCGGCGCTGCGAGTCAGCGAGAACGCCGGGATGGCGCTGGTGCGGGGCAGGTGCGGTCCGCGGCACAGATCGGTCCACACCCGGTCGCCGGTGCGCGGGTCGAGGTTGTCGTACATGGTCAGCTGGGCGCCACCGACCTCGACGTCGGCGCCCTCGGCCGCCTCCGCACCGGCGCCGCCCTTGAGCCCGATCAGCTCGAGCTTGTACGGCTCCTGCGCCAGCTCGGCGCGGGCGTCGTCGTCGCTGATCTCGCGGCGGCCGAAGTGCTGGCCGGCCCGGACGATCTCCTGCATCCGCTTCTCCAGGGCCTGCAGGTCCTCGGGGGTGAACGGCCGCGGCGGATCGAAGTCGTAGTAGAAGCCGTTCTCCACCGGCGGCCCGATGCCCAGCCGGGTGCCGGGGAAGAGGTCCTGCACCGCCTGGGCCAGGACGTGCGCCGTCGAGTGCCGGATCACCGCCCGGCCGTCCTCGCTGGCGGCGGCGACCGCCTCGACCTCGGCGTCGACCTCGGGCGCCCACGCCAGGTCCTTGAGGTCGCCGGAGGTCAGGTCCCGGACGACGACGGCACCGTCGGGGCCCTTCAGAGGGACGCCGGCGTCCTTGAGCGCCTGCTGGGCCGTCGTCCCGGCCGGAACCCGGATGGGGCCGACAGCGGTGGGCGAGGGCGCGGTGGGCACGAGGGACTCCTGGAGATCGTGGTCGGTGCCGGGACGGCGGCAGGGAAAGGGTAGTGCCCGCCGGGAGGAGCTCAGGCCGGGTCGGGGGCGAGCCGCACCGGGTCCCCGGTCGCCACCCGGCCGGGAACCCGCACCTGGGCGTAGACGCCCAGGCAGTGCTTGGGGGTGCGGACGACGTCGAGCACGACCTCTCCCCCCACGAGCAGCCGCCGGCCCACCCAGCTGCGCTCGTCGGCTCCGGCGGCCAGCTCGAGCAGCAGGTTGGCCCGCGGGTCCTCCGCGGAACACCCTTCGGGGACCTCCCCGGCGGCGGCGCGGGAGATCGCCTCCGCGGACACCAGGTGCACCGGGGCGACGTCGACCTGCGGGCCGCCGTCGGACTCGGCGAGCCGGACCGGGCGGCCGAGCACCTCGGTCAGCGTGACGATGTCCTGCTCGCGGTCGCCGGTGGGCACCACCTCGCGCATCTGCGGAGTGGTCCTGACCGTCACCCGCTCGCCCGTGGTGGCGTCCACGACCGTGTACCGCCGGTCGCCGGCCAGCCCGGCGGGCCCCACCTGGACGGCGTGCTCGGTGCGCCCGGCCAGGGACTTCACCGGGTAGACCGAGATCTGCCCGACGGTGCCGACGACGGTCGTGGGATCCGCGGAGGTCACGGCTGCCGACGCTACCCGCGGGCGGTCCGGCCGGCGTCCGGCGCGGCGGGATGCTGCCGGTGCAGCCGGCGCAGCTGGGCGTCCAGGTACGGCCGGGCGCGGCGCGGGCCGCCGCGGACGGCGCTGGCCTCGGCCAGCGCCACCAGCCCGCGGACCAGCCGCGGCTCGTCGGGGGACCAGCCGCGG
>JAICZD010000303.1 GCA_025933855.1 Modestobacter sp.
CGTCCTGCTGGTCCCCGCCGCGCTGGCCACCCTCGCCGGCCTGGTCCTGCTGTGGCCCGGGAGCGCCCCGACGGCGGCCCAGCAGGCGGCCGAGACCTTCCAGCCGCCGGTCTCCACCTATCCGCACGGCACCGTCGCCTCGCTGCAGGCCCACGACTGCGCCCAGGCGACGTCCGGTGGGCTGGACCTCACCTGCGCGACCGCGGTGCTGGTGGTCGCCGAGGGGGAGGGGGCCGGCCGGTACGTGCAGGTCGAGCTGCCACCCGAGGTGGTCGGGATGGACGTCGAGGTGGGCGACGAGCTGGTGCTCAGCCGCGATCCCGGCGTCGACGGCGGTGAACCGACCTACCAGTTCCAGGACTTCGCGCGGACCACGCCGATCGTCGTCCTGGCGCTGGCGTTCGTCCTGGTCGTGGGGCTGGTCGCCCGGCTGCGCGGCCTGCTGGCCATCCTCGGTCTCGGCTTCGCGTTCGTGGTCGTGCTGACCTTCCTGCTCCCCGCCCTGCTGGCCGGCGGATCGCCGGTGTGGGTCACCCTGGTCGGTTCCTCGGCGATCATGTTCGTCGTCCTGTACCTGGCGCACGGCTTCTCCGCGCGGACGACGACTGCGCTCGTCGGCACCCTCTCCGGGCTCGCCCTCAGCGCGGTGCTCGGGGCGATCGCGGTGTCGGCCGCCCGGCTGACCGGCTTCGCCGACGAGAACGTCCTGCAGCTGCAGCAGTACGACCCCACGCTGGACTTCACCGGGCTCGTCCTGGCCGGCCTGGTCGTCGCGGGCCTGGGCGTGCTCAACGACGTCACCATCACCCAGGCCTCGGCGGTGTGGCAGCTGCACGAGCTGTCGCCGGAGATGGGCTGGCGGGAGCTGTTCGGCCGCGGCATGGCCATCGGCCGGGACCACATCGCCTCGACCATCTACACGATCGTCTTCGCCTACGCCGGGGCCGCGATGCCGCTGCTGCTGCTGTTCGAGATCTACCAGCGCCCGTTCGGCACGGTCCTCACCGGCTCGCTGGTCGCCGAGGAGGTGATCCGCACGCTGGTGGGCGCCATCGCGCTGGTCGCAGCCGTTCCGCTCACCACGGCCGTGGGCGCGCTGGTCGCCACCGCGGCGGCGACCGCGCCGCCGGCCCCGCCGGCCCCGCCGCGTCCGTCCGGCAGGGCGGAGCGACCCGATCCGGACCCGGGCGCGGCCCCGGCCCTGCGTGCCCGGCCGGCCCGGCCGGTACCGGTCGGCCGCGATACTGGACGGTGATGAGCACCGATCCGATCACCGGTCCGGCTGCCGACCTGCTCGCGGCCGCGGCCGCCGCGCCCGGGTTCATGCCGGAGGACGAGGGGCGGGCGCTGTACCGGGCCGCCCGGGCGGCGAGCGTTCCCGGCCCCTTGCTGGAGGTGGGCAGCTGGCTGGGGAAGTCGGCGCTGTACCTGGCTGCCGCGGCCCGGGAGACCCAGCGCGTCGTGGTCACCGTCGACCACCACCGCGGGTCGGAGGAGCACCAGCCGGGCTGGGAGTACCACGATCCGGCGCTGGTCGACCCGCTGGTCGGGAGGATCGACACGCTGCCCGGGTTCCGCCGCACGGTCGCCGCGGCCGGCGCCGAGGACGTCGTCGTCGCCGTGGTGGCGCGGTCGGAGGTGCTGGCGCCGTTGTGGGCCACCCCGCTGGCGCTGCTGTTCCTGGACGGCAGCCACACCGAGGAGTCCGCCCGCCGCGACCAGGACGCCTGGGTCGGCAAGCTCGCTGTGGGCGGCACCCTGGCCATCCACGACGTCTTCCCCGATCCGGCCGACGGCGGGCAGGCCCCGTTCAGGGTGTACTCCCGGGTGCTGGCCTCCGGGCAGTTCACCGAGCTGCCCGGCACCGGGTCGCTGCGGCTGCTGCGCCGCGCGGCGCGCTGACCGGGCC
>JAICZD010000141.1 GCA_025933855.1 Modestobacter sp.
CCCCGCCCACCGGTCCGGTGCTGGTCGGCCCGCCCCGCGGCTCGCTGGCCGGAGACGCGGCGTTCCTGGCCGCGGTGCGCCAGGTCGGCTGGGGTGCGCAGGAGGCGCCGCCCCCGCAGGAGCGCGACGTCGTCTACGCCGGTGACACCCCCGACGGCCGGGTGGCGCTGGTCGTCGGCACGGTGCTGGAGGACGTCCGGGGCGTCTGGCTCACCGGCCCGGTGGGTGCGCCGCCGGAGACGCTGCGCCCGCACGTTCCGGCCGGGCTGGGTCGCAACCGGCCGCTGAGCCTGGTGCTGGGCGGGCCGGGCCCGGCGACGCTGGTCGTCGTGGCCGGGCGGACCGACCGGGTGGAGGTGTCCGACCGGCTGCAGACCGGCCCCCGCGGCACGGTCAGCCGCAGCTACCAGCCGGTCGAGGCGGTCGACGGGGTGGCGGTCGTGCCGGTCCGCACCACGGCGCGCGGCACCGCCACCAGCGTCCGGGTGCTGCGCGACGGCACGGTCGTCGACCGGTCCGGGGTCGACTGGCTGCCCCCCACCGGGCCCGCTGCCGCCGGGACGGCGCCCGCCGAGCTGCCCGACCCCGCGCCGCTGCGCCCGACCGCGGACCCACCGGACGACCGGCTGGTCGCCACCGCCCTGGTCCGGCTGGCGATCCCGCTCGCCGTCGAGCCGCAGCAGCTCGCGCCCCGGCTGCTGTGGTCCGGCCGGCTCCCCGGCACCCCCGCCGGCTCGGTCGCGGTCGTCCTCGCGCACAGCCCGGGCGGCGCGCTGGTGGTCGGCACCTTCGCCGGCGGCCCAGGGGGTGCGGTGACCTGCGGGGTGTCGACGCCGCCCGGCACCGCGGACGTCGACGGCCTCATGGTCGCCCGGACCTGCGACGTCCCGACGTCCGGGTCAGCGGATCCGCGCGACGCGCGCTGGCTGCTCATCACCGCCCCGGGCGCCGCGGCGAGCGCCGAGGTGCTCGACGCCCGCGCCGGAACGCTCGCCACCGTGCCGCTGGCGGGCGGCGGTGGCCTCGTGCCGCTGCCGGACGGGGCGCGCACGGTCCGCACCGCGGATGCCGCCGGGGAGGTCCTCACCGAGGTGCCGGTCGCGCCGATGGCGGTCGTGCCGTTCGGCGACTTCGGGCCCGGCCCGCAGGGCTGAGCGCGGTGGGCCGGGGCTCAGCTGCCCGTCGCGGTCCCGAGGAAGCTGCTCAGCCACGAGCGCACCGCCTGCGGCACGGCCTCCGGGGATGCGGTGACGGCGACGGTGATCCCGTTGCCGTCGAGCCGCCCGCCGTCCGGCCCGGGCGCGATCAGCCGGGCGCGGAACTGGTCGGTGCCTCCCTCGAGCCAGACGTGCACCACCAGCACGCCGTTCCGGTCGTCGTCCACGGGCACCGTCCACCTCGGCCAGGGCGGTCAGGATGCCCAGGCCCGCGTCACTGCCGCGTCACGCGGCCGCGCCCGCCGGTCCGGGAGTCAGCGTGTCGCCGCCCGCACCGCGGTGCGGCGCACCGGTACGTAGGACCGGACGATCAGCTCGGTCATCTGCGCGGTGGGGCCGACCCCGAGCTCGCTGCCGAGCAGGTCGCGGAACGCCGTGTAGGCGCGCACCGCCTCGGCGATGTTGCCCTCGGCCAGGTGCACCCGGACGACGGCCCGGTGGGCGCTCTCCCGCAGCGGCTCGGTGCGCACCGCCGCGTAGGCGGCCTGCACCGCCTCACCGTAGCGTCCGGCGGCGGCGAGCTTGTCGGCCAGCGCCTCCAGGGCGTGCATCCGGAGCTGGCGCAGGCGCTCACGCTCGAGCAGCACCCAGTCGTCGTACCAGCCGGGCAGCAGCTCGCCGCGCAGCGCGACGTCCGGCGTGGCGCCGGTGCCGACCGCGACCGTGGGATCGAGGACCCGCCGTGCCCAGTCGGTGAACTCGCGGACGTCGACGCGCACGCCGGCGGCCAGCGCCAGCGCGCCGCCGGACACGTCGACCAGCCCGGGGACGGCCTTCTGCACCCGCCACAGCGCCGAGCGCAGGCTGCCCTGGGCGTGGTCCTCGGGCACGTCGGGCCAGAGCTGGCCGGCGATGGCCCCGCGTCCGGGTCGGCCGCACAGGCCCAGGTGCGCGATGAGCCGCTGCGCTCCGCGCGGGAGGTCGTCGAGAGCGGTCACCCCGCCGGCCCCGTGGACCTCCAGTGCGAACCCGTCGAGCAGTGCCACGCGCGGAGCCTGAGCAGCCTCCACGAGCATCCACCTCCAGGTGGTACCCACCGGGCGGTCGGGGGCCGGCGCGGTCGTGAGTGTGTCGCCGAGGGGTGATCGTCCCGAGATCGGCTCACCGCTGTCAATCGACCAGGACGCCGCGCGTCCGGAACGTCCGCGCCGGAACGGTCCGTGCCGAATTGGTCACCGACGGGCAGGTACCCGGCGCGTCAGCACCGTTGGTCACCGCACCGACCGAACGTCACCGGTCGGGACCGGCGCACCGGGTGCCGTCCGTTCCCCTCCCGGACCACACCGTGACACCGCGGTGACGAGCACTCGCCATGATCGTTCCACATCAGGATCGTGGGCAGGATCGAGCGGGACGGAGAGCCCGGTCACCGAGGGAGCGTCATGCCGCTGAGGAACTACGGCGTGCTCGCCGGCCGGGTCGTCGACTCCCGGGCGGAGGGCGGTTCGGACAGCCCGCACTTCCAGATCCGGGTGGAGGGCGGGGACACCAGCTTCCGGGTGGCCGTCAACGTGCTGTCCCAGGAGTCGCCGTCGGAGTTGCTGTACCTCGCCGACCAGGCCTTCGCGCATCCGATGCTGGCGGGTCTGCTGCAGGTGCCCGACGGCTTCACCCCGCTGCCGAGCCGGGTCGGCAGCGGCGCGCTGGACTTCATCCGGGGGAACCTGTTCGACCACACCGCGATGCGACCGATGCCGGCCACGACGCCGGGACCGGACAACGACCTGGCCGACGCGCTGGACCACTTCGTCGGCCGAGCGCGCAACGACCCGGAGGCCCGGCTGTTCGCCTTCGGCGAGCGCTGGCGCCCCGAGGCGGGGGTCAGAGACAAGGTCTTCGGCTTCCTGCCCGGCAACGGCGTGCACGACGTGCACATGAACCAGGGCAACTCCGCCCGGTTCCGTCGCGACGACGGCGTCTGGCAGGACGGCGGCCTGCTGCTGCACTTCCCCGGGGCACAGCAGTGGGTGGCGGTGTTCCTGGCCTTCCAGAGCCAGGCCTGGCACACCGACGACACGACCGGCCACGCGCTGACCGACGTCCCCCGGCCCGGACCGGACCGCCGGGTCCGCATCGTCGCCGCCCTGGTCAACGGCCCCGGGCCGGCACCGGAGCGCGAGACGGTCACCCTGCTCAACACCGGCACGGTGGACCTCGATCTGTCCGGCTGGGCGCTGCTGGACGCCGAGGCCCGGCGGATGACGCTGGCCGGCACGGCGCTGCCGGCCGGTGAGGCGGCCCGCATCCGGCTCACCGACCCCGTCCAGCTGGGCAACCACGGCGGGCTGCTCACCCTGGTCGACCCGGCGGGGCTCAAGGTGGACGGCGTGGCCTACACCGGCGAACAGGCCGGGGACGACGGCGTGACGATCGTCTTCTGACCCTCCCCCATCACCACGGAAGGAGGACCGTGACCACCACCCTCGCCGCTGACGTCCGGCCCGCCGAGGTGCGCCGCCCGTGGCTGCCGGCGGCGCTGCGGGCGCACGGCTTCACCCAGGCCGACGTCGGCGCGCTGACCTATCTGGTCGTCGACGAGATCGTCGGATCGTCGGCCACCCTGGTGCTGTCGGCCTGGCCGTGGGCCGACGCCCGCGGCCGGCTGCGCTTCGCCGTCGACGACAGCACCCGCGGGGTCACCGTCGACGTGGCCGCGCTGGACCGGGCGCTGTACCGGGGCTGGCTGGACCGGCACCCGCGGATCGGTGACGTGTTCGCCGCCGTCGTCCCCCGCTCGGTGCACGAGACGCAGGAGCCGGACGAGGCGCCGCGGTGGGAACGCCCGATCGGCGAGCTCGTCGACGGCCCGGTGTACGACCTGACGCCCGAGGGCCGGACAGTGGCCGCGCTGGCCGACTCCGCGCTGGCCGGACCGGTGCTGGCCGAGGCCGAGGCGGCCCGGCTGGGTCTGGCCGGGCGGCCGGCCGAGGAGACCCCGCGGGCGCCGCGGCGCGACTCGGTCGGATCGGACCTCGGCGATGGCTGAGCCGGCCTGGGAGCTGCCGGAGTCGCTGCTGCGTCCGGAGAGCGCGGGGACGTTCGCCGCGCAGTGCCGTGCGGCGCCGGACTCCCTGCTGTACTTCCTGGTCAACGTGGGCGACGGGGACACCCAGCTGCTGCTGCTGCCCGAGCGCGGCGGGCGGCGGCGGGCGATCGTGGTCGACGTCGCCACCACCCGGAAGCTGGGCGCGCTGCTCGAGTCGCTCGCGACCGCGGAGCTGCTGCCACCGCTGGCTGCGGCTGCCCGGCTGTTCGCCCTGGTTGTCGGCACCCATCCGCACGCGGACCACATCGGCGGCATGCCGGAGTTCCTGCGGCGCTTCGGGGGACAGGTCGACGAGTACTGGGAGCCGGGATACCGCCATCCCAGCGGGGCCTTCGTCGAGACGATGGTGGCCCTGGAGGACGCCGGCATCCTGCACACCCAGCCCACCAGCGGGACGACGCGGACGATCGACGGCGTCCGGCTCACCGTGCTGACCCCCGGCATCGGGCTGCGCAACCGGTTCGACACCTACGGCGTGGAGATCAACGACTCCTCGATCAGCCTGAAGCTGGAGTACCCGGCGACCCGGGTCGTCGAGCGACCCGATGCCGCGGACCCGGCCAACCTCAACCGGCTGCCGGTGCAGTCGGCCGACCCGTGGGCGCTCGTGCTGGGCGCGGACGCGCAGACGACGGCGTGGGCGCAGGCGGCCGTCGACTTCCCCCAGCTGCACCCGCGGGCGGACGGTGGGGCGTTCAGCGAAGCGGCGGACGCCCACGACCTGATGCGAGCGCATGTGCTGAAGGTGTCCCACCACGCGTCCAAGCACGGCATCAACCTGGAGCTGGTGGAGCGGATGGCCCCGCTGGTCGCGCTGATCTCCTCGGTCGGTGGCGGCGGCAAGTACGGCTTTCCGCACGCGCTGGCCACCGAGGCGCTGCGCGAGGCGGCGCAGCCCACCACGAGCCGGGGGACGGCGCGGCTGCCCGACTACCAGCTCGGCATCCACTACACCGCGGGGCTGGAGAAGCACGAGGTCGGCGAACCCTCGCCGCTGGGGTCGGTGGCGCTGATGGTGCCACCCCGGCGGGGCGCCCCGCTGCGGCTGTGGCGGTTCTGCGACCGGCCGCAGGACGTCGTGGACCTCGCGCTCGGGCGTGAGATGACCCGGCTCCGCGGGCCCTGAACCCGCCGGGTTCCCGGTGCTCGGGCTCAGCCCGGGTCGGCCGGGCCCCTCCGCGGACCCGCCGAGAACTCGTCCAGCCACGCCCGGACGGCGGCGAGCACGTCCTCCGGCGACGCTGCCAGCGCGACCGTCTGCTCTCCCCCGTCGGTTCCCGCTGCGGTGCTCGCGCTGCTCAACCGGGCCCGGAACCCGGAGGGGCCGCCCTCGTCCCACACGCGGATGACCAGCGCGGCGCTGCGGTCGTCCAGCACGGGCTCCTCCGTCCGGTCGGTCACGCGGTCCGGGTTTCGGACATCCACGGGCGCGTGACCTCCCGTGGCCGTGTGCGTAGTCATCCTCTCCGGTGGCCCTCGGTGACGGCATCACCCGTTGGAGGGAGGTCCTCCGGGTATCGCCGGGCTCGGGTCACCGCTCGTGGTGCGCCGTTCACCACCGCGGACCCGCGCGGCCGGGGCCGCCGCGCCACCGCCGGCGGACGGCGGTGCGCGCCGGCAGCTGCCAGTGCGCGCCCAGCTGCCGGTCGAGCTCGGGGTCGAAGGGATCCAGCCCGCCGCCGGGGTAGGGCGTCAGCTCGCCGAACCAGACCGTCCCGTCGACGTCGTAGAGGTCGACCCGGACGAAGTCGAACTCCCGCCCCAGCGTCCGGGCGATCGCCGTCATGTCCGGCAGCGACGGCGGCGGCGGGGTGACCGGGCCTGGCGGAACCTGCTCGCGCACGGTCAGCGGGATCCAGTCCGGCGTGTACAGCCGGCGCTGGTGGCTGCCGCCGAACCGCCCGCTGTCCACCTGGATCAGCCGCACCCGGCCGCCGAAGACGAGGAACTTGTGGTCGACCGGCAGCGAGCCGGACCGGCCGAGGAACTCCTCGGCCAGCAGCAGCCGGCGCGCCCGGCGGTAGACCCACTCGCCGCGGTCGCGGTACAGCGGCTCGTCCAGCCAGCCGGTGGTGATCCGGCGGAGCTCGTCGACGTCCGGGGAGCCGGTGCCGAAGTGCACCCGCATGGTGCCGTGGTTGGGCTTGAGCACCCACCGCTCGGGCAGCCCCGCGTGGGCCAGCGTCGCGACGTCGGTGCCCGACCAGAGGACCTGCGGCACGCGCAGGTCGGGGCACACCCGCAGCGCGTAGGAGCGCATGGCGAGCTTGTCGCCCAGCTGGGCGATCAGCGGCCGCCGGTCGTTCACCACCCGCCAGTTGATCTTCTCGGTGAAGGTTTGCGGCGAGCGCCCGGCCGGCCCGCGCCCGTGGGCCTGCCGGTAGAGCAGCGCCCGCTTGGCCCGCAGGGGCAGCCGGCGGACCACCGCCCGCGGCAGCAGCAGGTCCCCGGGCACCGGCCCACCTCCGTTCGCTGTTCGGCCGCCGTCCATCATGGACGCGACGCCGTGCTCCGGCGCACGCCCTCCCAGCGACGGAGAGCCGTAACCGCCGGCCGAGACAGGAGACCTGACCTGAGCACGACGTCCCGTTACGCCGGTACCCGCGTGGGCTTCCTCGCCAAGGACCCGTGGAATCCGGCGATCCGCCGCGAGCACATGATCGCCCAGGAGCTGGTCCGTCGCGGGTCGTCGGTGCGCTTCGTCCAGGCGCCGGCCGATGTGCGGCGGGTCCGCACCAACCCCGGGAACTGGGCGCGGCACCTGCGCCGGCCGGGGTACGCCGCGGTGGGGCCGGGCATCGAGGTCACCGAACGCTCGACGCTGCTGCCGGGTCTGCGCGGCCGACTGGCCGAACGGACCGACGCGGCGCTGCTCGGTGGTTTCCTCCGCCGCTCGGACTGGGCGGAGGACCTGACCGTGTTCATGCTGCCGTGGGAATGGCGAGCCGCGGCGGGGCTGGGCGGCCGGGTGGTGTTCGACTGCACCGATGACTGGGCCCGGCTGCTGCCGCACGCGCGGGGCCTGCCGGACCAGCTGCGGCGCATCGCCGACGAGGCCGACGAGGTGCTGGTGGTCAACCGGGTGCTGGCGGACCTGTTCCCCGGCCGGACGCCGACGGTGGTTCCCAACGGCACCGACGAGGTGCTGCTGACGGCTCCCCGCACGCGGGAGCGGGTGCGCCGAGCAGCCGTCTACGTGGGCAGCATCGGAGAGCGGTTCGACGTGGAGCTGGTGCGGGCGGTGCTCACGGCGCTGCCGGACTGGACCCTCACCGTCCACGGCCAGCTGGTGTTCCCGCAGCGGGCGCGGGCGGCGGCCGAGCGGTTCCTGCGGCTGCAGAGGGAGTTTCCCGGTCGGTTCGTCTACCGGGGGCTGCTGCGACGGGAGGACCTTCCCGCGGTGCTGGACACGGCGTCGGTCGCTCTCATCCCCGACGTCCCCCGGCACGCGCTGGGGCAGTCGTCGATGAAGAGCTACGACTACTGCTCACGCGGGGTGCCGGTCGTGGCGACGGCCGGGCACCTCGAGCACTCCAGCGACGTGCCACCGCACACGGCACTGGTGCTCGGCGCGGCGGAGATGGCGGCCGCGATGGCGGCCGCGGACGACGAGCCGCCGGCCGTGCCGGAGCAGCGGATCGCCTGGGCAGCCGCGCGGACGTGGCGGCGGCGGACCGTTCCATGGATCGAGGCCGCTCTCGGCCAGCCGTCGTCGGACATGGCGGATGCACCGATAGCCGACCTGGACGCGTGGCCGGGTCCGGCCACAGTCCCGGTGGGCTGAGCGCCAGCGGGGAGAGTTCCCGCCGCCCGTCAGTGGCCCGACGGCGGGTGTTCGGCGCCCCAGTGCGGTTCTGGTCGGCGATCCTCGCCACGTCGAGTCGCCGCTGTGGCGCTTTGTCGCCGTGTCGACCTCACCTGACCCTGCCTGTCCTGACGACTGCGCGCCCTGTCGCTTTGTCCGTGTGTCGCCGTGTCGATTCGCGGCCGTGTCGATTCGCGGCCGTGTCGATTCGCGGCCGTGTCGATTCGCGGCCGTGTCGATTCGCGGCCGTGTCGATTCGCGGCCGTGTCGATTCGCGGCCG
>JAICZD010000288.1 GCA_025933855.1 Modestobacter sp.
GCGGCCGGTGCTGTGCTGGCCGCTGGGCTCCTCGGCCTCGGCGCGGGCGGCCACCCCGTCGGCGTACCCGCTGGCGTAGTCCCAGCTGACGTAGTCGTCGGGGTCCGGGTCGAACGGCGGCTCGTGCCGCCCCGTCTGGCCCTCGTCCAGCAACTGGCGCAGGTTGGCCTGCATCAGCGCCCAGTCGACGTGGTGCTCCTCCTCGCAGTCGGGGCAGTCGACCACGATGCCCTTGACCCCGGTCGGCTCCAGCAGGGTGCGGAACACCTCCAGCTCGGCCAGGTCGTCGAGCACCCCGGCTCGCTCCTCCATGGTCAGCGGCGGCTGCCCCGACCCGTCGGCACCCCCGAAGTCCGGGTCAGGACCGAGTGCGTCGTCCCACGCGTCCACGTGTCCTCCTCGCCGGCGATCGCCGGCCCCGTCTCCTCCTGCTCGTCCTTCAGCAGGTGGGCGTGCACTCCCGCCCACCGGACAACGGTAACGGGGCGCAGGCGTTCCCGGGCTTCCGCCTACCATCAGGGGGTCCCCGTGCGCCTCCGGCGTGCCCACTGCGGACGTGCGCCTCCCGGCGCGCGCACGAAGAACCGAGAGGGTGGCGGCAGGCATGCAGCCCGACGATCAGCGCCCCGACGAGCAGCGTCTCGACGTGCCGGCCAAGTTCGCCCCGCTGGGGCTGACCTACGACGACGTGCTGCTCATCCCGGGCTCGTCGGACGTCGTTCCGGCGGAGGTCGACACCAGCACCCGGCTGACCCGCAACATCCGGCTCGCCGTTCCGCTGCTGTCCTCGGCGATGGACACCGTCACCGAGTCCCGGATGGCGATCGCCATGGCCCGGGTCGGCGGGGTCGGCGTGCTGCACCGCAACCTCTCCGCCGAGGACCAGGCCGGCCAGGTCGACCTGGTCAAGCGCTCCGAGGCCGGCATGGTCACCAACCCGGTCACCTGCGCCCCGGACAACACGCTGGCCGAGGTCGACGCGCTGTCGGCCCGCTACCGCATCTCCGGCGCGCCGGTGACCGACGCCGAGGGCGTGCTGGTCGGCATCATCACCAACCGGGACATGCGCTTCGAGACCGATCAGAACCGGCTGGTCCGCGACGTGATGACGCCGATGCCGCTGGTCACCGCGCCGGTCGGGGTGGATCCGGACACCGCGCTCGGCCTGCTTCGCCAGCACAAGATCGAGAAGCTCCCGCTGGTCGACGAGGCCGGCCGGCTGCGCGGGCTGATCACCGTCAAGGACTACGTCAAGCGCGACCAGTACCCGAACGCGACCAAGGACGCCCGCGGCCGGCTGCTCGTCGCCGCGGCCCTCGGCGTCGGCGAGGACGCCTACAAGCGGGCCGGCCTGCTCGTCGACGCCGGGGTCGACGTGCTGGTCGTGGACACCGCGCACGGCCACCAGCGGGCCGTGCTGGAGATGGTCGCCCGGGCCAAGGCCGACTTCGCCGTGGACGTCATCGGCGGCAACGTCGCCACCCGCGCGGGCGCGCAGGCCCTGATCGACGCCGGCGCCGACGCGGTCAAGGTCGGCGTCGGCCCGGGGTCGATCTGCACCACCCGGGTGGTCGCCGGCGTCGGCGTCCCGCAGGTCACCGCCATCTACGAGGCCAGCCTCGCCGGGCGCCCGGCCGGCGTGCCGGTGATCGGGGACGGCGGTCTCCAGTACTCCGGCGACATCGCCAAGGCGATCGTGGCCGGCGCGGACTCGGTGATGCTGGGCAGCCTGTTCGCCGGCGTCGAGGAGGCGCCCGGCGAGCTGGTGTTCACCAACGGGAAGCAGTTCAAGTCCTACCGCGGCATGGGGTCGCTGGGCGCCATGCAGAAGCGCGGTGGCAACCAGTCCTTCAGCCGCGACCGGTACTTCGCCGACGACGTCCTCTCCGACGACAAGCTGGTGCCGGAGGGCGTCGAGGGCCAGGTGCCCTACCGCGGCCCGCTGGCCGGGGTGGCCCACCAGCTCGTCGGCGGCCTGCGGGCGTCGATGGGCTACGCCGGGGCGGCCACGATCGCCGAGCTGCAGGAGCGGGGCCGGCTGACCCGGATCACCTCCGCCGGGCTCACCGAGAGCCATCCGCACGATGTTCAAGTGACCAGCGAAGCCCCCAACTACCGGGCCCGGTGACCTGATGCCCGTACGCGACAACGTGGAGATCGGCCTGAACCGGTTCGCCCGCCGCGGCTACGACCTCGACGAGGTGTCGATCGTCCCGTCCCGGCGCACCCGCGACCACGACGACGTCTCGACCGCCTGGCAGATCGACGCCTTCCGCTTCGAGATCCCGCTGGTGAGCAGCGCGAGCGACGCGGTCATCAGCCCGGCCACCGCGCTGGCCATCGGGCAGGCCGGTGGTCTCGGCGTGCTCAACGCCGAGGGCCTGTGGACCCGGTACGACGACCCCACCGATGTCTACCGCCGGCTGCGCGAGGCGGCCGGGCCGGACAGCGGCCCGCCGGTGTCGCTGCTCCAGGAGGTCTACGCCGAGCCGGTGAAGCCGGACCTGGTCGCTGCGCGGGTCAAGGAACTCGTCGACTCGGGGGTGACGACCGCGGCGCGCATCTCCCCGCAGCACACGCCGCAGCTGGCTCCCGCGGTGCTGGCCGCCGGGGTCGACCTGCTGGTCATCCAGGGCACCATCGTCTCCGCCGAGCACGTCACCACCTCCGGGGAGGCGCTGAACCTCAAGGAGTTCATCGCCGACCTCGACGTCCCGGTGATCGTCGGCGGCGCGGCGGACTACCAGACCGCGCTGCATCTCATGCGCACCGGCGCGGCCGGCGTCATCGTCGGGGTCGGCGCCGACAGCTGGTCCACCGGCGACGCGGTGATGGGCGTCCGGGTGCCGCTGGCCAGCGCGATCGCCGATGCCGCCGCGGCCCGCCGCGACTACCTCGACGAGACCGGTGGCCGGTCCGTGCACGTGATCGCCAACGGCCGGATCGAGACCAGCGGCGCGATCGCCCGCGCCCTGGCCTGCGGCGCCGACGCCGTCCAGCTCGGCGAGCCGCTGCGCATCGCGGAGGAGGCGCCCGGCGGTGGCGTCTGGTGGGACTCGGTGGCCGCACAC